>DAOVGO010000073.1 GCA_030672345.1 Methanosarcinales archaeon
CCCCGCTCATGACCGCCAGCGCAACCACCAGCACGGCTGCCAGTGCAACTACCGGTGTGGTGGCTGGTGTGATGCGTGCCGGCAGCAGTCTGTGTGAGCGTTTGATCAAGAAATCCCTCCTGTTATCGATACCTTGTTGGCGTCTCTTCGTCTATGTCATGACCGTACGTCTCTGCCGCCTCGAAGGTGATATCCACGCCTGCACCCGAATGGCAGCCGAGACATGCCCAGTAGCCTTTGGAGATGTCAGAGCCGTTCACGTTCCCTGCGACGTGACCAAACGGCAGCCCCGCGGCGTGTGGCGACGATTCGTTACATCCGCGGAGATAGAATGCGGAGTGTGCGTATCCGCTGAGGTCCGAGCCGACGATGGTTGCGCTTGAATCGGCGTCAAAGAAATCCGGATCGTTGTAGGCGTAATCCCGGTTTCCGTGGCACCGGTCATCATCGCAGACGCGCACCGTTCTCCTTGTGTGCGTGCCTGACAACCCGAAGAGGAAGGTGTCATGGCAGAAGTTGCACAGTTCATCGGTGCTTACCGACCCACTGCTATCGATGTCGAGACTCACCAGTTCAAATTCGCCTGTGAGGTTGAACGAAGAGCCGTCATATTTCGCCTTTCCCCATTTACCGCTGTCGCCGTCCCACAAATACGCAACATCGCCAAAATCATGCGTCCCGTCAGCAAAGTCCATCGTATATATCACCGAACCGTCGTACTCGATTCCGCCAACACTCATGTAGGTCGTATAATTCTTGTTGTTTGCCGCATTCTTATGCGCCAGAACGGTCTGCGAGCCGTCCAGTTGACCCCAGACGTCGGCATGGCACTTTGAGCATTTCGAGTTCATCTCGCAGACATTATAGAACGTGTGCTGCCCCGCAAACATGGAGATCGTCCATGGAATCGCAAATAATGCAAGTGAGGCTACTGCAAGCATCATCCATAGATTCCTTTCTCTCATGGTTCTGTACCAGGGCTTTCAGTGTTGGCGGGCGGTGTCGGGTCTTTAGAAAAACGTCATGCTCTATGGACTTAAATGTTACCGCGGACTTGCGTCTTTGTGACGGAATTCACCGATCTCCCAACACTGTGCCACCTATAACTTTTTATGCATCGGTGACGCGGGTACTCTCGCATGACCAACTGGAAGGAAACACTGGAACGAATGGCGCTGGCGTTCGGCATATCGCTGTTACTGGGAATGATATTGATGGAGGTGCTCGGGCGGGGACAGGAATTCAGGGACATGATCGCCACGAGTGTCAGTGCCATGATCGGACCGCTGGCAGGCGTGTTACCGATCCATATAACGCTTCTCGTGATGGCTGCGGTCACAGCCCTATATGCATCGCTCATCCAGAAGTACACCATCGACTGGGAGTTGATGCGCTCTTTCAGCGAGAAGATGAAGGCGTTTCAGAAGGAGTACCGGGAAGCGCAGCTCGCAGAGAACAAGCAGAAACTCAAGAAGCTCGATGAGCAGCGGGCTGCCATGATGGGCGATCAGGGAAAGATGATGAAGCAGCAATTCAAACCGATGGCATACATCAGCATCCTCACGCTGCCGCTGTTCTTCTGGGCGATGTCGTTTGTGAGCGCCCATCCCGAATTTGTCATGCTATTCCCGTTCTGGGGGGAAAAATCACTTATGGAGCCCGCTTTTGCAGGAGTCTTCTATTACTGGATCGTCTGGTACATGTTATGCTCGTTTCCGATCAGCCAGGTCATCAGAAAGGCGCTTGACATCGGCGGAGCATAAGTTTCGGTGCTTTTGCTTTTTGGTACTTCTGAATCGTTTTCAAATTCAAAACATAGCCGATAATCGCTTCTCTGCCCGGGATTTCACCTCATCGAACAAATTTCTCCCGTGTGCGTCGATCCCGACGATGAGCGGTCCGAAATCGTGCACATCAAACACCCAGACCGCCTCTGCCATGCCAAGATCGAGCCAGTGCACATCGCGCACAACAATGCGGTCTGCTGCGACCACGGCACATCCACCGACAGCCGCAAGATACACGCACCGGTTCAGCATCGCATCAGTGACCGACATCGACATCCCGCCCTTGCCGATGATGGCATGTACACAAAACCGCTTCAGAAGCTCACTGGTCTGCGAGTCCAGGCGGGCGCTCGTGGTCGGTCCTGCCGCAATCACCTGCCATGATCCGCCCGCCTCCTTCATGACCGGACCGCAATGGTAGATCACGGCACCATCCGGGTCAAACGGGGTCTCCGATGTCTGCAATATTCGTTCATGCGCCCGATCTCTGGCTGTAACGACTGTTCCGTCCAGATACACGAGATCGCCTGCACGCAAGCAGAGGATGTCAGGCAGGGTAAGCGGAGTCCGCAGGTGGTGGAGGGTCATGGTGTTGTTTCTGGCACTACCCGGATTAAAACATTGTTCATTGTTCATCGGCGGAGCTGCCGTGTCTGGACTAAACTAATAAAGATTGCACATTTTAGATAAATCGCGTGTCAAACCTCGCTCCTTCTCGATTCTTTCCATTCGACACGTCCTCCGAACACCTGTTTTGCCAGCGCAACAACTCCGCAGAGCGTGATCAGCCAGAGATGCCCGATCAATCCGAAGGTCTGGATAACAGCGCGGCGTACACCGTATTTACCCCATAAACGCACCCCGTACAGCGGCGCAACCGGTGTGGCAAGAAACGCAACAAACGGCAGAGACAGCGCAAGGAACCATGCCAGTTTCTTTGATACGGAAATCTCCGAGGCGATAAACGATGGCAGGTACATGCGCAGTCCCTGATATGCGCCGGATAACCATCTGACACGTTGGTTGAACAGATCTCTGATGGTGGACGGCGCCTGCTCTCCAACCATGGTATTTGGTGTGAATCCGCCGATAAAACCTGTAAGATATGCTTTTTGAGTAAAATCAAGATCCTCGCACGATACCGACTCGCCCAGACGATCGACCCGAATGCCTCTCATAATTCTGATATTCAAGACCCCGATCATGCCATTGAACTGGTTAAACCCATCAAATTTCTCAAACATCCGGTACACATCAGAAAAAAAGCAATATTCTGCAGCAATGGTCTTTGTTACGATATTTTCATCCTCGTTCGTGATGAAACGTGCGCCGCTTGCGATGATCACGTTCTTATTCGACCGCAGCACATCTGTGCACTCGATCAGGAAATTTCTGTCAGGGCGGCTGTCCACATCAAAGAGTGCGAGATAATCAGGTGCCTTTTCGTGTTTATGTGCATCAAGAGCGTCGTTGATCGCACCGGCACGGCGTCCCCGGTTGTTTTTGCGTGCGATCACGGTAATCGGCATCTCCTCAAGGAATTTCAGGCGATCATCGGTTTCATTCTTGAGATCGATAACATAGATGGTCCTGACATCAATATCTCCTTTTTCAAGATCCAATATGCAATCTACGGATTTCTTAAGTACTGATATCGGTTCGAATGGTGCTACCGGCACGATAACATCCAGGCGTTCCATATTTTATCCGCCTGACAGCAGAGTGATTATATCCGCGCCATATATCTCGCTTACAACCAGATTCAGCACGATGCCAATGAGTGCTCCTGTGACCAGACTGGTGATGATCCGGATCTTGATGATGAGAATTGCAGCGATGATTATTGATACGATCAGACCGATCCCCGAACCAGACCCGATCATGCCCAGAAGCCCGACCGATCCGGATATAAGTCCGAGCATCACTGAAACTGCGTTTATTCCAAATATGATTCCTATTATCACGCCGATTATGGTGAAGGTGTTGCTGCCCATGATACCACCCCTTGCATCAATTCAGATGCACCCGATCCCCTGTTGCCATGTAGATCACATTCTCACAGAGGTTCACGGCATGATCGCCGATGCGCTCGAGATACTTCGAGACGAATAGCAGGTTCGAGATGTTGGCAAGCTTCTTCGGATCCTCGACCAGATATGTCAGCAGTTCCCTCCGCACCTGATCATACAGCCCATCGACGAGGTCATCCTGCTCTGCAGTCTTGTATGCAAGGTCGCTATCCGAATCATGAAATGACTTAATCGCGGAGTTGAGCATCTCGCGCACCATATCTGACATGCGCGGGATGTCGATCAAGGGTTTTACGTGCGGCTCGCCCTTCGTGTATATCGTGACCCTTGCGATATCGACAGCGAGGTCGCCCATCCGTTCGAGATCGATCTGTATCTTGAGTGCGGTTGTAATCGTCCGCAGATCGACTGCCATCGGCTGCTGGAGCGCAATCAGCCTCAGGCACGACTTCTCGATGTCACACGCAAGATCATCCACCGCCCCGTCCCGCCCGATCACCGACTGAGCCAGCGACATATCATGGGTTTTGAGCGAAACAACCGCGTCATGGATGAGTACGTCAACCTTTCTACCCAGTTCTATGATATTTTCTTTCAGTTTTTCCAGTTCGTGTTCGTACTGATTCCTGACCATCGTAATCTCTTATGCAGGTGATGTTATATTACTCTGCTTGCTACGTTTTACACCCCATCCACCAAAATCGGTTTCAGCAGACACCTGTGTCTGCGATTATCACTCCCTACCAGCCTCTCTGAGCCTCTTTAATAAAAATTCCCGGTCCAGTGACGCCATGAAATATCCGGCTCGCGGACCAGACTTCTTCCCGAGAATGGCTATGTATATAGCCTGAAACAGCTTGCTTCCGCTGATCCCGACCTCTTCTGACACCTCATACACCAGGTCATGCAGATCGCTGGCTGTCAGATCGTCGCTGATGCCGGATGCAAGGAGCAAAAGCCCCCTTCTCTGCTCAGGAGTGAGGCTTTCCACAACAGGAGGCAGGGTTTCCTGCACCTCGAATTTGACCGACTCAGGCGCATACAAGGCAAGCCAGTTCAACGCATTCTCCATGCGCCTCTGCACCGACTCCATATCAAACGCAGCATAACCGCTGCGCCTGAGAACCTCCTGGAAGCCATCAGGGTCGGATGCGATCTGCAGGGCGGTCACGATGTGCGTGAACGGGATGTCTGACCGAAGAGACGTCTCTGTCTGGGATAGTTCGCGTGCCCTGCCTGTTGCACGGTCGTATTCATCGATCAGCTCGACGATGCGGGACGGATCAAAATCGATGTGCTTCTCAGGCTTTGTTTTGATGATCAGGTACCTGAGCACTTCTGGCGGCATGACCCGCAGCATATCAGAGATCGTGACCGTCACACCGGTCGATGATGACATCGCGCCCTTCCCCTTCAGATGAATCCATTCGTAGATGATCGGATACGGGGGCTCGTATCCATAGATCTCTCTCGAGATCCTTGTTCCTGTGTCATACGAGCCACCCCTTGTCGCATGATCCTTGCCAAACGGCTCGATCGTGACACCGAGAATGCCCCAACGTGCAGCCCAGTCAACCCGCCATGTCAGCTTCCCGTTCCCTTTCACAGGCACAGTGCCCGCATAACCGCAGTCGCAGGTGTAATCAACCGTCTCGCGGCGTTCATCGAATCCTGTGACCTGCGTGGTTGTGATCCGTCCGCAGGATTCGCACAGAACATTGAATGGACTCCAGTCAGCAGGAATCGCCCGTTTTGATACCTCTTCGAGGATTGCTGCGATTTTGTCCCGGTTTCGCAGTGCTTTCATGGTTGCGGGCACGAAATCCCCGTTTCCGTAGAGTTCGTGCGCGCGATAGACCGTCGGAGCGATATCCAGTTCCTTTAGAGACTCAAGAAACGGCATCAGGTAATGCTCGGCATAGTTTGCACAATTGCCGCACGGGCATGGTATGGCATAGAGCGGCTTGCCAACATGTTCGGCGTAATCATCAGGCAGGAACGGATAGACCTTGCGGAGCGGATCAAAGGTGTCTCCTATGTAGATCAGTTCCGCATCAACCCCGGCGTCGCAGAGTGCACGGTATGCCCCGTCAGCGGTCAGTACCTCGCGCAGGTTTCCGATATGGATGCTCCCGGATGGCGTGATCCCGGTTGCGATGATATGCTTCTCCCGGGTCGCAGCCACGTTCTCCGCGATGACGTCTGCCCAGTGCCTCGACTCGTCCATCTCACTCATCAATCTTACGCGGTCTCACTTATCATCGATCTTACGTTTCGGTCGAAACGGTGGTCAGTTTCAGGTGCTGCACTCCCTTGAGCGCCATAAGCCCCTCTGCTACCGCCTTAACCTCGCTTACATCACCCTGCAGCACGATGACCTCCATGCATGTCTTCTCATCCACATGCGTATGGAGTGATGACCTGATCACATCCAGATGTTTGTGTTGAATATCAGCAAGCTCATCAACAAGTCCGCGCTGGTGGTGGTTGTATGTCATTGATATGACGCCGACCCTGCCTCCTTTGACCTCGCTTGTCCATTCGTAGTACCTGATATAACTCCGGATCGCATCCCTGATGCCTTCCGACCTTGAAGAGTATCCTCGCTTTGCAAGGATGTCGTCAAATCTCGTGAGCAGGTTATCCGGAAGCGATACCCCGATTCTCATCAATTCCTTTTCATTTTCCATTTGATCAACCCATATCGTGTGATGCTGTGTTAATCAATCTATCGTATGTTATCCATTAATAATATTATGCTATTGGCGCAAGATCGGGATACCTCATAATAATAATGACAATGTTTTAGTAGGATGGGAAACAAAGCCATCTGTGTAGGAGTGAAAAAGGCAATGCCGGGATTGCGAAGTGCATTGGTGAAAGATGCACAAACCAGGATGGCAGAAACGCCCACTGCAGCCACAATAGAAAAGCCCATCGATGCCGGAGTGGCAGCCCATGCTTCGGTCATCAAATCCACAGGAATTGCCGTCCTGGATCGCAATCTCGAGGGAGGACTTCCGGCTGGTTCGGTCGTATACCTGTCAGTAGACCCAAAATCGATGTCGGAGGTGTTTCTATACCAGTTTACGCAGGCGCGCAAGACTTATTATACCGTCACTGGCAGAAGACCAAGGTATGTTGCATGGGACGTTCAGAATATGGGTTATGATATATCAAATATAGAATTTATTGATGTGTATAGCGAATATTATATCACTGCGCAAGGCGATCTGGTAGACAATGTGGGCAATGAATATGTGGATAAGCAGATCACGGAATTTATGATAAACAACCTCCAGGATATCCAAAACGAAGAAGAACTTGGAGATATAAACATCATAGTGGACACGATTTCATTTTTTCTTGGTTTGAATATCAATACCGGCGAGATCAAGAAACTTATGAACGTTATTTATGAAACGACCAAGGAAACAAACGGGCTGACGTATCTGTACGGGCTGAAGGATACGCATGACCATTCGCTCGAAAACCAGGTCATCAACTCATGCGACGCGGTCTTTGATGTCGAACTGTACCGCGGTTCTGACGAGGTCACGAGCAGACTCACCATCCCGAAGATCCGCGGACGGTCGCCGGTCACAGATATGCTCAAGTTCAGGATCGGCGATGGTATCCAGATCGATACCTCGACTGATATCGCATGAGGTGGCGCAGCACCGCATAAAGGAACGATGCGATCAGCAGATAGATGATGAGATATACACCACAGCCTGCGCTGTCGATCGCAAGCGTCGTCACGAGGTTCATCGGCGAGTTTTGAAAGACGTAACAGAGAAGAAAGAGCAGGATCAGAATCAGCGAATAGAACAATTGGGACGTTCCCCTATTCTTAAGCGTAATCGAGACAAACGCGCCTGCTAAAACAAGAATAAGGGTCACTGTGGTGACGAGAAGCAGAATCGCCACCGGATTGTGCACAGGGATCTGGTTGAGCGACAACAACACGATCCACACAGACGCCTGCACCGGTGCAATCCATGTTGCCACGAGTATCTTTCCATTAAGGATGTCAGAGAAGGTCACTGGAGATACAAGAAGCAGATCAATCGTTTTCTGTTCAAATTCCTCGGTGATAAAGTCGATGATCAGACCGCCGGAGATGAATGCCGGAGTGAACACAAGTAACGGGATTAAAACAACGTAGATGAACTCAAAATAAGGATTCGATGATTTTTCAGGATATTTCAGATCGATTGGCGCGTAGCCCGGAAGTCGCGCCGTTCTTATATTGCGCACATACTGTTCGAACCGCTCGAGTGGGTCTTTCAATTGCAGCATCAGTATGGTTGCTTTGAGATCGGTTTTCGGTAGATATATGTGGATCTCGATGAGATCACTCACCTCAATCGTGGTACTTGGAACGAGAAGGATTCCATCGATCTCGCCTCTGTAAAAATCGCTGCCAGCGGTGGAATAATCAGGATATGCTACGGGGGACAGCTTGCCTGCTTCGATCATGCGGTACAGCAGGGTTTTATTGACAGATCGTTCGGGTCTTCTGGCGGCGGTGTAATCGGTGTAGTTGGCATAGTTGGTGCGGTTGGTGCGGTTGACGCCGTCGATGCTGCTGTTCAGTACGATCTCTGAACGGTGCGCAAGCCCGAGATTTGCGCTTTTCATCTCAGATTCGGAGAGAGAGCCCGGATCATAGAATGATGCCAGCCCGACCACGAGGAAGGAAGAGAAGAGCGCGATGAACAACTGGATAAAGATGGTGAGGATCAGTGTTTTCTCGCTAAAAAGACCTTTCAGATCTTTTTTTGCAATCGAAAGGATGTTATGCAAAGATGACCCCCCGGAGCAGGAAAAAATTGTACGCGGCATGCACAGCAGTCGCCGCAAGCAGGCACACGGAATAACGCTGGTATCTAAGCCCGATTGAGACGATTGCTGCGCAACCGGTGTGCAGCAGCAGCGGATAAACAAGGAGCGAGCCCATGGAAAGGACTGAACCGAAGACCGAATCCGCAATCGAGGATACAGTGACGAGCATCATCAGCTTCTCCCCGACAAAGAAGCCAGAACCCGCGAGTATTGCCAGAATGATCGCCTGTTTTCCGGTATACCCCTTCAGTGAGAGTGTATAGATCCCGGCAGACTTGAGCACCTCCTCGATCAGCGCAGAGATTACGACCATCGCGATGATCGAATACGGGAGCGGGATGTTAAACAATAGCACAATTGACATCAGTTCGAACATATAGGCGAACGGGATGAAGATGAGGGTCAGCAGAAACAGATACGATCGCTTGCGCAGGAACAGTTCGATGCAGTCGATGATCTTCTTTTTCACGGTTTTCTGGGTGAACAAATCTTCTTCTCTGAATATGAGCGTGCCAAACCCAAATGTTGCGATTGAAACGCAGTAAAACGGAACCGTTGAGAACAGATACTCGCTTAAGCCGATCTCTGTTCCGGTCAGGATCTTTACGACCAGTGTCATCGGAGAGATCAGAGCAATCGCATGAATATGTGCAAACATCGCCGGAAAGAAGAGATAACCTGATACGATCGTTGAAAAGAATACGCTGACGAACGTCAGTTCCTTGAAGCTTCTCGCAAGTATCGATGAGAAGAGTGAGAACGATAAAAACAGTGAGACGACAGGAAGCATGATAGAAATGATTATTAGGCTGTTTTTCACGATTTCAGACGGCGAGGTTGATCCGAGTGTGTATTTGAGGTACATAGCCAGCAGAAACATGATCCCAATGGTGATGATCAGGTATGGAAGCGTCTTGCCCGCGACGATCTCGCGCTTTGTTAGCGGCGATACCAGCAGGAACTCGCCGCTGCGGTTGGTGCGTTCGTTCATGACGCTTGCAGAATAGAACTGGGCGACAAAATACATCGGAAACATGAATATGAACGCAAAGATGACCGAAGCAAACGGGATCGGCGGCTCGATGTTCGACGGCGTTGCAACGGTCTGTTTCTCAAGGAAATTGTGCCTCACCATCTGCCTGTACTCATGCATGTCAGCCGGCACCGCCTGGCTGTCTGCGTCCGTTTCAGCGGGACCTGCACCGCTGGATCGCGCAAGTTGCCTGATGATCGCCTCTTCCCCGGATCCGTACGCCTGCAAACCATCCTCCGCACCCGCCGCTTCATGCGCTGCGTCTGCGCCTGCGCTGCCGGCTACACCATCATCCGAGTCCGACTCTGAGCCTGACCGCATGGCTGCGAGCATCTGGAAGCTCTGCTCACGCTCGAGATGATGGATCGTGATCCAGACCGGAAAGGAGTTGTTCAGGTCCGGATACGACGAAAGCGTGATCTCCCTGTGCAGCTTCATCGTGCTCTTCAGGGCATCCAGAGCGGCTATCGATTTTTCAGTATCGTGGGCAGATACATCTCCGCCGATAATCAAAATATCGGCGTCTCTGTTCAGGTACGCCTCTCTGGCACAGTCTGAGTCCAGCAGCAGGATGTTGAACCGGTCGTCGCACTCAAGAATCTGTGCCAGATTCGCGTCGTCGAGCGTGATAGTGTACAAACCGCTGCCCATGCTGCTCTGCGATGCGAACGTGGCGATCACCGCTATCGCAATGATGAAACCGCCTGCCGTGAGCAGCGATCTGGTGCTCAGATCGAGTCTCGAGCGCAATAATTCCCACTTCGCAATCGTAAATACCCCAACCATCATGTTTATGTCGGTATCCCTCGTATTAATCACTATCCATGGGCGACGTGGCTATCAGTGTGAAGGGTGTATGCAAGTACTACGACGACTTCTTAGCGGTGGCGGGCATCGATCTCGAGATTTACAAGGGTGAGATATTCGGGATCGTAGGACCAAACGGCGCAGGAAAGACCACGCTCCTCAAGATGATCAGCGGGCTTGTTTCGCAGAGCAGCGGGGAAATAAACATTCTTGGATGCGATTTTGCGACAAACGAAGTTGAAATCAAGAAAAAGATCGGATTTCTTCCGGAAGACTCTCCTCTGTATGAGAACATGCGTGTCGTGGATTATCTGATCTTTTTTTCCGAGATATTCGGTGTAAAGAAGGATATCGCAACCAGCCGCATTCAGGAATTGTTGGCTGCGCTCGATCTCAGTCCGAACAGGAAGAAGATCGGTGAACTCTCGAAAGGGACGAAAAGAAAGGTCGCCATCGCCAGATCCCTGATCAATGACCCGAAAATTCTCATCTATGACGAGCCGACCTCAGGACTTGACCCGATGACCTCGAAGTACATCGTGGACTTTATCAGGGAACTAAAAGGGCAGGGAAAAACGATTGTTTTCAGCGCACACAACCTGTATCAGGTCGAATCGATCTGCGACCGGATATTGATCATGAACAACGGAAAGAAGATCGTAAACGACTTTACCGAAGATATTATCCGCAGATACGGGCGCACTGAGTATCAGATCGAGTTCAGGATCGGTGATGTTAGCGAGCTCTATTTTGATGGCATGGAACGGTGCAATGACCATTATCTGATCAGAACATCCAGTATCGACGATATCAACCGCATCATACGGAAGATCATCGAGAACGACGGGGATATTGTCGGGGTACGGACGCCTGAGACCCCGCTTGAAGAAATTTTCCTTGAATTGATGGCGGATTGACCGGATTTTCGATCTCTGACGTACCATTCATTCATATCTGCGTAAGCATTGGCGTTGCCATCCACTGGTGCTGATTTCATCACGAATTTCACGAATGGACGAATCCCACGAATCTGACTACAACAAAAATCGCTATATTTTTGGGTAGTGCCCGCAAAAGACCCCGGATAAGAGACGCTAAATAAGCGACTCCCGAAAGAACCATGATCGATCCATCCCGCCTCCCCACGCACCCGGGCTGTTACCTCTTCAGAGACGCCGCCGGCAGCATCATCTACATAGGAAAGGCAAAGAACCTCAAAAAACGCGTCTCCAGCTATTTCAGGAGGCATGACCCGGACCCGAAGACAGAAGCCCTCGTGCGGAAAGCAGCGTCTGTCGATTTCATCATCACCGATAACGAGATCGAGGCGCTGATTCTTGAAAACACGCTCATCAAGAAACACCAGCCGAGATACAACATCGATCTCAAGGATGCGAAGAATTACGCCTATATCCATGTCACAGACGGCGAATTTCCACGGATCGGCATTGCACGAAAGGCAGGCGGCGATGGTACGTTCTTCGGACCGTTCGTCTCTGCAAGAGAGCGTGATTACATCCTTTCGGTCGTAAAAAGAACGTTTAAGCTGCGGTCGTGCAAAAAGCTTCCGAAACGGGCGTGCCTGCGCTATCATATCGGATCATGCAGCGCCCCGTGCATCGGGAATATCAGCGGCGAAGACTATCGCAGGCAGGTAGGTAGGGCTGAATCGGTACTCCGCGGAAATACAGACTGCCTGATCATGTCCCTATCGCTGGAGATGGCAGAGCGGTCTGAAAGCCAGGAATTTGAGCAGGCGATGGAACTGCGAGACCAGATCGCTGCCATCGAGCATCTCGCAGAGCGCCAGCACGTGGACCGGCAGAAGAGCTACGATGAGGACGTGATCAACTACGTGGAAAGCGACGGGCAGGTTTACCTCATGCTCTTCAACGTATATAAAGGGACGCTTGCAGAAAAGCAGGAATTCGTCTTTGACGGGCACGAGGAGGTGATCGACGAATTCCTTGCGCAGTACTACGCAGAACATGACCCCCCGGCAGAGATAATCCTCCCGCACCAGGTAAGCGGCGTGCTCATCCAGTTTCTCTCCCTGAGAAAGGGGAGCCGGGTCAGGATCACGGTCCCAAAGCGAGGAGAGAAGAAGAAGCTGCTCGATCTTGTCAGGAAAAACATCGAGATCACGTTCTTTGGCGGGCAGCTCAAACTCGAAAGACTGAAAAAGCTTCTCGAGCTTCCGGATATTCTGGAGGTCATCGAGTGCTTCGATATCTCCCACCTGTCAGGCACCTCGATGGTAGGTTCGATGGTGCAGTACAGATCAGGAAAGCCCGATAAACAGAATTACAGGCGGTTCAAGATCAGGACGGTTGAGGAGATCGACGATTTCGCCGCGATCGCCGAGGTCATACAGAGACGATATTCACGCCTGAAAATGAAGAACGGGGAATTCCCGGATCTAATCATCGTCGATGGGGGGAAAGGACAGCTCTCCGCAGCCCGTACAGAGCTTGAAAGACTTGGGCTCGATATTCCGATCATCGCAATTGCCAAACGAGAGGAAGAGATCTATATCCCGGCTCTCGCCCATCCTCTGCCGGTTGACCGAAAGGAGACCGCCTCGCTTTTTGTACAGGAGATCAGGGACGAGGCGCACCGCTTTGCAATCGCGTACCACCGCCTGCTGCGGAAGAAACAGATAGTGTCGTGACCCCTGTTTCGCCCGCGCTTGCGGGGATGTTGCCACTTTGGGTAGCCGGCTTCTTACAGATCTCGGAAACGATTTCTACTTCCCTCGATGCGAACCGATGCTTGGTCTCATCTTCTCGGTGCCTTTACCACGCTTGCGCAAGCCCCGTCCCTTTCGTCCGGCGCTGGTCAAGCCGCGTTCTGCCCTACCACTGACATCACATATCCATTTCAGTTGCGGATCACTTTTAATCACAGGATGGTTCGGATCGACCAGTATAATCTCGTACCACTTGTGTTTCCCATCTTCTCCGACCCAATATGAGTTCAAAACCTGCATGTTTGGGTATTTCCGGCTTGCACGCTCTTCAGAGATCCATTGCAGACTCTTTCGCGCCGTTATCTTGTGCATCCCCATGCGCTTTGTCCGCCGCCCGCGTATGTATCTTGATTTGCGTCTGCCGCCGCGCCGCACCTTCGCACGCACCATGATGATGCCCTGCTTTGCCTTGTAACCAAGCGAGCGTGCGCGGTCGATACGGGTCGGTCTCCTGATCCGAACCACGCTTCGTTCCTTGCGCCATTCCTGAAGCCGCTGCCATCTGAGGTCGTGCACGTAGGTCTGGTCAGGATTCTTCCATGCGTCTCTGATATATGTGTAAAACGATCTTGTCATTTGTAAATTCACCTGTTTTATGGTTCAACTGCTCTTTTTCGCAGTCACATCCCTGCGGGAGCGTTCCCGCCGATGAAGTAGGATCTTTGGATGTGTTCACTATTAAGCGTTATCCAATTCCGGGCGATCCGAATCTTTATCTACCAGCACCTCAATCATACCCAATCATGGTACCGGATTCGGAAGTTGAGGTGATTGCAAGAAAACCCAGGTCGAGCAACCCGGTGATCGTAGAAGGCTTTCCTGGAGTCGGACTTGTGGGAAGCATTGCAAGCCAGCAGATTATACATGAACTTGATATGGAGTATATAGGCGCGATCAAATCAAGGCACTTTCCGCCGGTTGCGATGCTGCTCGAGGGGCGGGTGAACCTGCCGGTGCGGATATATGAAAGTGCGAAGAACGAGCTGATCGTGGTGGTTTCGGACATCCCGATCCATCCGACTATCGCTTATATCGTGAGTAAGTCGCTCATCGACTGGGCGGTATCGATCAACGCCCGCGAGGTCGTCTCGGTTGCCGGCATACCACTGGAGGCTGAGAAGCATATCGTATTTGGCGCAGCGACAACGAAGGAAAGGGTTGAAAACATCGGGAAACTGGTTGAAATCTTTCAGATGGGCACGATCTCCGGAATTGCAGGCAGCATCGTGACCGAATGCGCGTCGCGCAACTTTCCTGCGATCAGCCTGCTCGGAAGCACTCGCAGCCAGAATCCGGATCCGCTTGCTGCAGTTGCTGTGATCCAGGTCTTGAACGATCTGTACAACCTCTCGATCGATACCGAAAAACTGATCGTGGAGGCAGGGCAGATCGAACTTGAGATGCAGAAACTCGCAGAGGATATCAGACATACGATAGAAATAGAGGAGGAACCGCCACATCCACTCTCGATGTACGGGTGATTCACAATGAAATGTATTGTACTGTCCGGACTGTCAAATAACGCGATGCGCGATCTGGAAAATCGTGTACTTCGTACCATCGAGATCAGAAGTCCACATAACTTTGTTTCCGTGCTGCATATCAATGTCGGTGATCCGGTCTTCCTGTCATCGACCAGTCACGATGATGTCACCACCGGCACAACAGGGATCATCGCCAGAGTGCAGCAGCTCGATATCAGTATGCACAGAGTGGTCCAGGGGAGCGATTTCTTCTATGAGGAGCGGGAGACACAGATGGCGCGCATCCAACTGGTCACTGAGGGTGTCGGGCGGGTACGAAGCATACTACACTCCCAACTTGGTGGTGCGATGGTGGCGGATGTTGAAGAACGCCCCATCTATGTGGCATGGTGATCCGGGTGATCAGAAGGATTGCCGGGACCGGAGGTATCTCCGGTATCCGTATCAAGCGCTCATCGCGGGTGCGATGATCGATTCGCCGATGCCTGCCTGGTCGCTGAGCAGATCTCCCTTTGATACAACGCCATACGGTTTCCCATTGACGACCACGATGATGTTGTTGACATGGTACTGGTCAAAGAGTTTTGCAACACTGGAGATCGGTGCATCGCCGTCGATCGAAACCACATCCCCTGACATGATATTCCACACCTTCTGATTGACGAATCCGGAGATCAAAGCTCTTATGATGTCGGTCAACGCCACAACACCGACTATATTCTTTTTATCAGTTACGGGAGCGCCGCCGATCTCATTTTTTAGAAGGATGTCAGCAGCCTCCTTCACAGTAGTATGCACATCGATCGTGACACGGCTGTTGCTGACGCACTCTCTGATGCGCCTCTTTGGCAGGATGATGACATCCGAAATCGCATAAACCAGGATGTTTCTCGCATCATCCCGCCCGATGACTTTTCCCCGAATCACGAGTTTGTTGTTCGGTGTTGGTCCGATCTTGATGATGTCGCCGTCATGAAACTTGCGAATATCGCCCACGACCTTGACCCTGCCGTTGCACGTTTTCGGATCCTGGACGGTCGTAAATGAGATTTCACATGCGGTCACGTCCTCCACAAGCTTACCATTGCGATATATGTTTGTTTCGGTCTTGTCTGGCAGATTAGTAATATTGAGGGTATCATAAGTCTGGCTTGTCGGGCGGTAGCCCCCTTTCGGTCCGGGCACGCTCTCGACCATCCCGAGTGCCCTGAGTGCCTGCATGTGATTCCGCACGGTGCCCGGAGTACGGTCGATCACCGCGGCAATCTCATCTCCTTTCACCGCGCGCCCTTTCTTGCGGAAAAGACTGATAAGCGTCGTTAAAATCTCGATCTGGATAGCTGTAAGTTTCATGACCTATCTTAAAATCGACCTCGTGAACTATAATATATCTGTCGATCATGGAAAGATTGCCCAACAATCATTTCAGAGAATGATATGGTCCGAGCAAAAACACATCCACGTCCCGAATTCCTTGCACGGTTCTGGTAAACGTTTTCAACTGTTCAATCTCGCTGTATTGTTTGAATCGGCACATCACAAGCAACCCATATTTCCCGGATGTGACCTCCCACACTCCAAAAACCCACTCCTGATCTTTTAAAAAGTCGAGCAAATCACCAATGATCGGTTTTGGACATTCGATCCCGATATAGCCATTAATATAATATCCCAGTTCCTCCCAGTTGATCTGGGGACGAAATCCGGTGATAATGTTCTTTTCTGTGAGCATACGGACACGTAGGTTCGCAGTACTTCTTGGAACCTCGAGATGTCTGGCAAGCTCAGCCAATCTGGGCCCTACACCAATGCCCTCTGACATTGCCTTGAGAATCTGTTCGTCCAGTTCGTCTACGATAATAGCACATCCGTTTCAGTTGCTGTGTTATATCGACAATAAATCCAATCGTTCTTTAATGTATCGGTCGAGCCTAATAATAGCAAATATAATATATAATGAAGGGAATGATCGATTTACTCGAAAAAAAGGCTAATTTATCTATTAAATGCCAATAACACCTCATAAATCGATGCAATGAATTTTCATAGTATGCCCTGCTATGGTGGCAACTGCGCAGATGTCGCGCACAGAACCATGAATTAATATTAGACATAAATAGCGTGGAATATAGGTTTTGGAGCTATAAATATGGAATGTGAAATCGTTGGCTGCACTTCTCCCAGGTAGGCGATCTATTTGGCAGGAGCCATGAGTTACATGAGCGGCAATGGCGATTTCATTGAGATCAGGTCTCGCGCCATTGTGAGGTTGTGAAGGCTGGTGCCAGCTCTGCCTTATGATCCGGGCGTGCAGTGGGCTACGATGCCACAATGATCGGGAAATGCGAGAACCGGGAATAGCTACGAGATGGTTTTATCGCTCAGCACCGGCGGATTGCTCGGTGATTAAAATAAAATGTGTGTTATGACAAAATAACATATCTCAAAGGCGGTGGATGCACAAAATCCGTGTCCGATGGCAAATCTGAAAAACCGTTGGTTAGAATATTATTCGGAAAGACCAATGCTGGTAGTCCCACCTGATAGAAACGTTTATATGTGATTAACATGTTTACTAAATTTAGTAATATTTCATGTTGCTACTGCTACATGAAGTATTACATACAGGGAAAGAGGTGTAATAAATGCTGGAACATGTTGAACCCGTCGAAGTGAAGATGAACCTTGATGAGCTCGATCTCATTGGTATCGACAAGATAGCCGAAGATGCTGTGGAATTCATAAACAGCGGTCAGATGAATGCGAGACAGGCATCATCCTGGGCTATTCACCATCTTGAAGATCCATGGGGCTTCCCGTCGCTCAACACGCTGTATCACAGGATGGTTGACCGGCTGGAGGACAACTTCGAGGCAAAGCGGGATCTGGTTACGTACGTTCAGAGGTGGTGAAACCTCTGGGGATGTGTCGATCAATTCGGCACATCCGCTATTTTTTTGGTCCTTGCGGACCTGGGCTCTGATCCGATCCCGGCGAAACCATTTATTAGTGCCGATTTCGGGCGAAATGTTCACGCCTTCTGCTCCGCTTTGCGGACACGGATGCACACGCTCCAGACGAATACCCGCGAATCTGGCTACTGTGAAAAGATCTCACAAAAACCTCTAAAACTTTTCGAGAGGGCTCGTATATGATTGTATGCCATCTTCCGGGAGTGGAACTATTATCAAGGACGGCTGCACAAATGTGATTACATGACCAAACACCCCACCCTCAAACGAAGCACGCTCGGCATGATCAACATCGACCCGCTCCAGCGCGGCGGGATACTGACCCCGGAAGCAAGAGATGCGCTCGTTGAATGGGGCGACGGATACTCGATCTGCGATTTCTGCCCCGGCAACCTCGAAGAGATCAAGAAGCCACCGATCCATGACTTTGTGCACCATGACCTGCCGGAATTCCTCGGCACCGACCATGCAAGGGTCACCAACGGGGCGCGCGAGGGTATATTCGCCGTGATGCATGCGCTTGGAGAGGTGGGAGGTTGCGTTGTCATGGATGGGAATGCGCACTACACCTCTCTTGTTGCGGCAGAGCGCGCGGGACTCGATGTATCGCTGGTACCGGTCTCGGATCGCCCTCAATACTGGGTTGAGCCGGAAGGGTACGGCGATCTGCTCGAAGACCTATTCGGTCGCGGCGAGAAGGTAGTTCTGGCTCTTCTGACGTATCCTGACGGTAATTACGGGAATATCGTGGATGTGAAGAGGGTATCCTCGATCTGCAAGGATTATGATGTGCCACTGCTCCTGAACTGCGCCTACTCTGTCGGGCGCATGCCGGTTTCTGCGAAGGAGCTTGGCGCTGACTTCATCGTCGGGAGCGGGCACAAGTCGATGGCAGCCTGCGGACCTGTCGGCGTCCTCGGAATCAATGAGCCGTATCATGAGGCGGTGCTCAGGAAATCCAGATACCACAAGAACAAGGAGATCGAACTCCTTGGATGCACAGCCCGCGGCGCAACGATCATGACGCTGCTCGCATCTTTTCCAACGGTCAGGGAGCGGGTGGCAGGGTGGGACCGCGAGGTTGAAAAGGCGAGATGGTTCTCAAAAGAGATGGAAAACCTTGGCATGATCCAGATGGGTGACAAACCGCACAATCACGATCTTATGTTCTTTGAGGCGCCTGTTTTATACGAGATATCCAAACACGCGAAGAAAGGCAGGTTCTTTCTGTACAAGGAACTCAAAAAACGGAAGATTCACGGGATCAAGTCCGGACTCACAAAGTATTTCAAATTGAGCACTTATGGATTGCCAGAGGAGGATCTGCGCTACGTGGTTGATGCTTTTGATGAGATCATCTCAACGACTGTTTGACGCTCCCTGACCTAAATCGATTGAATTGATTGCTGCGTGCTTTAAATATGCGGACCAGGATGGTTTTTGGTTGTTGGGCGGTGAAGTCTTGACCGAACATCGGTGTGATGTCCTCTAACCGAATTCCTTCCTCGTATCTCCGCATTTTACGCACTTGTATACCGTGTACTTCTTGTGCGATTTCAGGAGTTCAAACTCATGGTCACACTCTGGCACCGGCTCTGGCGCCTCTATTACGGCGGTTTCCTTTTCTACCGGTGTAGACAACCCCATCAACTCTCTGATTCGTGAATCGGCATCCTTCTGCTGCTCACGAGCCTCGTCCAGGAGCCTGTACGAATCGCACAACAACAGGAACCGCTGGGTATCGGTGACCGGGATCAATTCATCGATGGCATCAGGATCAAACTCCAGTTCAAACGCCATTTCCAGCTTCAGTTCCAGTTCCGCCCCTGGTCCCTGTTCATCACAGACGGCAACAACGCAATCGCCATTCCAGACCAGTTTACCACTCACTACATTACCGCAATCGACGGAAAGGGACACTCCGGTTGAAAACGAGTCTTTATCTCCTTCCAAAAACTCTCTCAGTTCATTTAAGATCTCAACTGTGGAAGAATCAAGAATCAGCTCGTTAAAATCATTTGCAATACTGATTGAACCGGTGTCAGAGTCATGACGTGCATTTGTAATCTCAAACTCATCAACCGATTCCTTCTGATCCTGACGATATTTGAGATCAACATACACCGGAGGGAGATGGTATATATCGCAATCATTCGAATAGCAGATATCGCAATCAAACGCATTTTTTGGCTCGCATTCGATGCAGAACGCATCGCGAGGCTCATATTCGCCTGAGATCCCACAAATCTCTTCAACGGTGTCATAATTCTCGCAGATGCGGCAGCATCCGTGGATCGTCCAGTATTCTGATTCGAGCACCTGATCGATTTTAAAACGCGTGAGCACATATTCGATTTCATTAGATATGCGGTTGGGACCACCTGAAGCATCCTTATATTCCTCAGCGATTGCTTTCAGACGTGGTATGATCTCAGGATTGTGCTGATCATAGAAACAGCCGCATAGAAACTCCAGATCTATCGGATACTCGTCATCTTCAGCGAGCCTGTCAAGAAGTTCTGTCATGAAGTCAAACGACCGCTGATCCTGTATCCGTGAGAGCGTGCCAAGTGCATAGATCGTGCCAATTTCACGCTCGTTTTTGTCGATCTCCGGGTTGTCCAGACGATCGTTGATCCGATCGATCAATGGCTGAACAGCAGGTGCGCCGATCTTCACCAGTGCCTCTAATGCATCTTCACACAGATCATCCGCGTCGGTCTCGATCGCATCAATCAGTGCAGGAACCGCCGTCGGGCTGCCGATCTTACCAAGTACATCCGCTGCGATGATGCAACTGTGTGAGTCTACCTCGTACAGATAATCAGCCAGAGGTTCAGCAACCGCCTCGCCAAGTCCTATCAGGCGTTCTTTGACAGAAGAAAGCCTTTTCTTGAGGTTCTTGTCCGATTCCGGATCAAAATACTCTTCGATCTGCTCCTGCCGCTCATAGATCTCATCACAGAGATCGTCCAGCGCACAGAGCGCTTCGTCGATCGTTTCATCAGATATTTCAGTGGTCTGCATAAGCCCTTTATTCTCCTGTTCTTCTATTCCTATAGTCCCATATCCTCCCTCTATCTGCATCTCCCCGCGATTGCGGTCAAAGAACCCGGATCCTGGCATCTCCCGGTCAGGGATGTGCTCCATGATGGTACTTTTAGGTACTCGCGACATCGCTGACATGATGCTCCAACCTGATTACCACATTTATGGTCCAGATGTGGGGTGTGTAGGTTGATATATTTTGTGTAGTTCGGGTTATGACGGCTCCGCATCAACGATCTGTCTGTGGAATACTCGGAGTGCATTGAGACGAGCGAGCGATCGGGCAGGTCAGCCCGCCATGTGGCATCACCATAACCCGCGCCCCATCACCATACCTTGAGATCGCGGTATCAAGAGCGCTCTGCACATCATCTGCCGGCGTAAAATATGCTTTCTTCGCAAGATCGTCAGGAATGGCAGAGATGAGATAGAGGTCAGCACGCTCGGCAAGGAGCGAGGTCAACACAGCCTTATGACCGCCGAGCTCAAAACCACTCTTCAGCCGGGGCAGTAGTTCCCCACGCGGGATGTTGAGCCACCGCTCATACACATCGTTACCAAGACCTTCAGGGCATTCGGCGACAAGGATGATAGTCCCTCCATCTTTCACGATGTTCTTTGCATTTTCAAGCGATTTCTGGGACTGATACAGATTTATGTCCTTCGGCATCCCGCCCGGGGACGTGATCACGATATCAACAGGTTCTGCCTGGATCCGATACATCTGATCCGCATAAAACACCCCTGCGCGGTGCGCTCTGATGGGATCGCCCGAAACGACCGCAACGATCTCCTTTTTGCTGTTTAGTACGGCATTCAATATGAATTTTGACAGACCCATCGTCCCCTCCTCGAGATCCTGGCGCACAGGGCTGTCGATCCTGCCTGATACGGCGTCAGGGTGGATCATGAGTGCATGATTCTTCCGGATGCTTTCAAGCGACGCGACTCCGGGCAGCAGCGACTTGAGACCGCCCGAATATCCTGCATAGTAATGGAATTCGATGCTGCCCGTGCATATCACGATGTCAGCGTCAAGAACGGGCGTAAATATCTCAACCGGCGTTCCCCTGCTCGTAACCCCGACACGCCGGCAGCGATCAGGATCGTGATCGATGCAAGATATGCGATCGTAGATTTCGCTGCCAATCAGCCGTCTCTGCTCATCTTCTGTCTGTTTTCTGTGTGATCCGGTGGCAAATACGATTTTGATGTCAGAATCCGGTATTCCGATCTCGCCAAGGTGAGCAATTAGTGGCGGCAGCAGTTTCTCTGTCGGGGTGATCCTGGTGATGTCATTTGCGATGATCGCAACAGAATCACCCGGGCGTGCGATATCAGGTAACCTGCTCCCGATCGGGTGCTCGAGCGCATCCTTGACTGCTAACTCGCAATCCTCGACCGCGGGGAGTTCGTTTGGTTCGAGGACGCCTGCGAGGTTTCTCTCCGGGACATCGACAGAGACACTGCCGTGCCCATAAGGCAGTTGGATCTTCATCGAGGTTGTTGGTGCTTTCGGGGGATTTAAGAGTTCTGGTTTCCGAGGGGTGCTTCTCAAAGTATCTGCGCAGACGACAGCCAGGGCGTGAAACGGCGAGACTTGGTACGTAAAAGTCTCAAAAACAGTGGCGGTAGCCACAATTCTGAAAACCACTTTTTCATCGACAGTATAAGCACTGCGAAGCAGGTCATGCGCGTTTTTTATTATCTTCTGGAATGGGTTCGGAAAACCGCCGATTAAGAAGGGGGCGGTTACCCGCCCCTCCTCATCTCAGAACGGTACAAGAAAGTTTCCCTTCATACCGCTCAAGCATCTCATAACCCTTTCAGTATCGGGCAGCAGTTCCGAAAGTTAAAGTAGTCTTGGTA
>DAOVGO010000130.1 GCA_030672345.1 Methanosarcinales archaeon
CCCATCGTTCACAGCCCCGACATTCTGCAGTTCGGGCTGGCTCATGATCTCGTCTCTCATCGCTTCAAACTCTGCAGTCTCGCCCACAGCAACACCATAACCACCAGCATCCCATGATGCCACCCTGACTATGATATCAGGGTTTCGCGTCATCACCTCTTCAGGATCCAGAGACATGTAGTTTCCGGGCTGATCGGCAAAGACGTCCCTGCCGCCCGCCATATCGATGTAGGCATACTGCCCATAGATGTAGTAAACACCGTCATTGAAAGAGGGCATAAAGTATACATCCGGTTTATCGTCTTCGGAGAGCCCCTCCACGCGCTCTTCGATCGAATCCAGAATGTCTGCACGCCAGCCAAGGTACTCTTCAGCTTCATCCCGCTTTCCAAAGACGTATCCAAGCTTTTCCACTTCGACTCGATGAATGTCCAGCGTCTGGAGATTGAAACGAAGCACCGTTATGCCTGCCACTTCCAGCACATCCTGGACCGGATCAAGATCGACATACCCCCTCCCGAAGAGGATGACAGCATCCGGATCCAGCTCCAGTATTACCTCAACATCGGGATTCCATCCGGTTCCGATGCATGGCGTATCACTGAACTCTCCGAAGAAGACCGGATCCAGAGGGGTGGGCCATGTACCTATCCCGACTATTATATCCTTCGGCACCTTGAGCGACCGCAACGTCTCAATGGCTTGCGGATAGGTGGGGATGATTCTTGTCAGTGGTTTATTCACAGTCACGATTCTGTCAGCCGTATCTATGAGCGTTATCTCCTTCTCTTTTCCGAGAATGACGAGCTCGATCTGGGTCACGTCCTGCATATTGATCTTGCCGTCATACTTGGCATCTGAGAGTTCTGTTTTGTCCCGGTATTCGAGGATGATGAGCTCGGTGTACGTCACATCCTGCATGTTTATTGTGTCGTCCTCGTTCGCATTGCCGAAGACGCCAAGCGTGTAGTCTGATGCTGCCGCGGGTAGTGTTAGCAGCAGCAAACCTATGGTTATTCCAGTCAATATTCTATTCATTCCCATTGTGTAAATACCTCCTTGCAGTTTTATTCTATAGGGTCAGACACGCAATACATGTCATATCACGCGTACGAATCATAGGTATCTAATTCAGTACTTAAAACTTCCGGTTAATATCGTAATACAAACAAAAGACCATGCATGAGCCTTCATAAAATTCCCTGCTCATGCATACATTCCGATCGTTATACCGCGGTGTCTCCAGCTTTATCCGCAGCTTCCCGCGTCTTCTCCCGTATCCTCCTTGCAAGTTCAGCCAGCTTCTCCTTCGAGAGTGGTTGCGGGGTTACACCGCCCCCATTCTCAAGAATCACACCTGCAAGCTCCCTGAACCTATCCGCGATAGGAGAATCCGGCATGTACTCGATAACCGTCTTACCATACAGTTCACTCGCTGCTATCAGCGGATCATTCGGGATCGCTCCCACAACCTCTGACCCGACACCTCCTGCGAACTCCCCAACAAGTTCCGGATCATCGATTGCGCCCCGCACATTGTAGACGATGCCGCCAAGCGGCGACCCTTTCCTGCCTGCATGACGCTCGATGCCCTTGCAGATGTTATTCGCTGCGTATATAGCGAGATAATCCGCAGAGGTGACGATGAAGACGTTATCTGCAAGTCCCTGCCGGAGCGGCATCCCGAAGCCACCGCACACAACATCCCCGAGCACATCGTAGATGATCAGATCAAGGTCTTCCTCATAGACTCCAAGCCTCTTCAAGAGATCGACCGCAACGATTATACCTCTGCCAGCACATCCGACCGCGGGCTCGGGTCCACCAGCCTCGACGCAGAGAACCCTTTTATACCCTTCGTATACGATCTCGTCCACATCGATCTTCTTGCCTCCGATGATCTCTGCAAGCTCCATCTTCGCACCGCCTTTCTCCCTCAAGACATCCAGGACCGTTGGGATATCGACGTCCCCTCTCAGGTTGCGGGTGCAGTCTGCTTTCGGGTCGCAGCCCACGACCATGACCTTATGCCCACTCTCTGCGTAAGCTGCCGCGAGGTTTGATGAGATCGTTGACTTCCCGATGCCGCCTTTGCCATAGAATGCGATCTGTCGTGGTTTCTTCATTCCTCTATCTCCTCAATGTTCTCTGTTATAACTGCGTTTATGATCGTCTCACAGAGGTGCAGCGTCCCCCTGAATCCAGCATAAGGCGAATCAGTGATTCTGACCTCGTCGATCACCGGATACGAGACTCTGATCAGTGGTGCCTTCAGTTCGGATGATAGCTGCTTCTCAAAGGTTGAGCCAAAGATCGCACTCACCCCGGCTCTCTTTATGAGATCGTTCATCTCGAAGCGATCCGGTTCGATGAGCACGTTTCCGAAGTGACCATTCCCGTCTTCGAGCCTATCCGATGTGAGATGGTTCTTCCCTGAGATCGCAAGAACACCGACATTGAGGCCCAGTTCATCGCTCAAAAACTCTGCCAGATCAAACGCTCTGCCACTCTCTCCGATCACCGCAACCGGCATATCGTATAGCCCCTGCAGGAACATGCATACCCGTTCTACACCCTCCCTGACCAGTTCGACCTCTCGATCGATCAGTTCGCTCTCAATCTCTCTTCCGAGACGATCTGCCACCTTTTCTACGAACTCTGTGGTCTTTTTTACACCGAAGGGGTACGGAGTTATGACGTATGGGATATCAAATCTCTCACGCATGACCTTTGCGCATTCAAGCCCATCGCCACCCAGTACAACATTCAGCGACGCATCTGGCGCATTCTTTATCTCATCGAAGCTTGCATCGGCAAGAACAGTGTTGACCGCTATCCCATGATCCTTCAGTATCCTTCTGATCTCTTTTAAATCTCCAGCCGCATTGATATCATCGGTCTTGATGCCGATCAGGTTTACCTTGTTTGTGGACGGTCTTTCAACCGGGATCATGTAGTCTGTGAACTTTACGAGCGCTTCCTCGTAGCCGATCCATGCCGGACCCTCATAGCCTCCGGTCGCAAGCGTCATCAGGGCTGCCGGAATCTTCTCATCCACTGCAGACGCAACGCCCTCGATGTCGTCACCCATGATGACAGGGGCGCTGCAGTTCAGTGCTGCGATCAGTCCGGGCTCGAAGTACTCCTGCGAAAGCTCTATTGCAGCAGAGAGCCTTCCCTCTGCACCATACACCGTATCTTGTGCCCTGAAGCCGCTGCTGATCACCCTCACATCGTTCTGGTTTGACCCGAGTGCTTTCAAGAGGAGCATTCCGCAGTGGCATCCTGGTCTTGCGTGGATGATCGTTATCGAATCTCGTACACCGTGAATCGCCCTCATTGCACCAACGAGCTTGCAGTCCTGTGGCGGATCATAGATCAGGCTCATCGGTCAAAACCCCCTTCTGCCCTGCCAATATCTGCATCCACCTTCACTTTGTCACCGATCGTATCGGCTCTGAGCAGGTTGAATGCCCGGGAGAGCTTTGCCCAGTGTGGTGTCAGACCGTGCATCTGTGAATCGTGTTTTAGCATGCTCAAGAGAGGCGTTCTCCTCTGGGGAGTCCTGAGTGCAGCTTTCAACATCTGGCAGAGTTCTATCGGGCACTCGAACCCGACCCTCTGGTGATGGATCATGAAACCGGTTGGATCGAACGTTCTCACCCCTTCTCTGTTGTAGAGATGTGCGCTCGTACTCGGAGCGATCACAAGATCGGTTCCAC
>DAOVGO010000196.1 GCA_030672345.1 Methanosarcinales archaeon
TGAGGAAATATCCAATAATTTAAAGTATGATGCCATATTCTCATTTTTAAAGCGATCTTTACAGGAAAAACCTCTGTATGCGATAACAACAGATCATGTTAGGATGTATAAGTCAATAATTGATAAACTGGGGGCTTTACACCAACTCTGCATATTTCATTTCTTCAAATTAATTGGAGATGATGTTTACGATATCCTAAAGTCGGAAGAGACATTATATAGAGATAAAATTGGATTGTGTATGTATTTCACTGATATTAAAAACGTATTCAGAGTCTACGATGAAGAGATTGCGATAGAAATGTTTGAGACGTTGTTAGATGATTTTGATGTAATTCCATCCGTTTTGCAGAAGTGTATCAGGGAAAAGATAATTCCCGACTTTGATAGGCTGATTGCGTTTATGCGGGATGGTTTGATCGCACGGACAAGCAATCAGTGTGAGAATTACTATCGACAGACCGATCCAGGGGGGATAAAGCACAAATATCGGACATATCCGGGGATATTAGCATATCTTTCCAGAAAGATGGAGTATTGGACCGCGAAGTTCGGTCCGGTACTCGAACACCACGTAATGTGACAGCCTCGATGCGACACAAATCTTTTATATGACGTGACACTAAAGGCACTCAAGCGAGATGCAAAGCAGCATCCGCAGTACCCCCCATGCATGACCCGGGCGCCAAGGTGGCGGAGCGGCTACGCGATCGCCTGCAGAGCGATTACATTCCGGTTCGAATCCGGACCTTGGCTTATTCTAATGTTCAACAGCGCGGTTTTTAAAAAACTGGAAAAAAACGATTTCCGCACCCTTACCGGCATAGAGGTTGGTATGAAGTCTTACCAGTGGGTTCCGTTGGAGATGCTACCATCGTTTGCGAAATTACGTGAAAAGGAAGTTTCATATCGCATCCGCAGGCTTCTTGAGTTTGGGCTCGTCAGAAAAACCAGCATGCCATACGAGGGCTGCAAGATTTATTTCAAAGGGTATGATACGCTTGCGCTCGGCACACTGACGCGGAGGGGGCTGTCCGCGATCGGAGAGCGGATCGGCGTTGGCAAGGAATCGGTCGTGTATGAAGGGATATACGATGGCGAGCCGGTCATCCTGAAGTTTCACCGCGCCGGGCAGACGAGTTTCAAACAGGTGACACGCCAGCGTGATACCGGGACCCGGGACCACTGGATCTTTATAGCCGGGCGTGCTGCCGAGCGTGAGCACGAGGCGCTAGTCGCGCTGCACGGCTCTGTTGCCGTACCAAGATGCGTGGATCACAACCGGCACATAGTCGTTATGAGTGTGGCGCCCGGCATCGAACTGTCAAAGACGACCGTGGACGACCCGGGCTGGTTTCTGGACAGGATCATAGAGCAGATCGGAAAAGCGTACGAACATGGGTTCGTTCATTCGGATTTAAGCGAGTACAACGTGTTTGTCAGCCCTGCCGGTGTTGAAATCATCGATTGGCCAGGATACGTGACAACAAGACATCCAAATGTAGATTTTCTGCTTGACCGAGATGTAAAGAACATATTGACCTTTTTCAACCGGAAATACGGAACCGTGCGGGACTGCAAAAAAGTGGTTGAGTATGTGAAGTGCCCAGGACGGGTTTCGATCCCGTGACCTCCAGATTTCTCAGGTTGGCGCACTTGTCTTTTCCCTATGAGTCTGGCGCCCTCCCAGCTAGGCCACCTGGGCACATACAGCAGACTTCGGCGTTGGGGGTATTAAAGAGTATCGGCGACCCGGCTGTCAACTCAGGCGTTGGCGGCGCATGACCATTTTCTCCACGGTTCACATGAAATCGAACAGCCCCATCTGCCTTGACTTGTCGCTCTCGAATAAAGACTTGATCTCGAGGCTGATCAGCTCAATCCGCTGCCTCGTATACTCGGATACCGCATATTCATCTGCCACACGCATGGATGTGTCGAGATACTTCTTGACAGAGCCTTCCTTGACCGTGAGTATGATCCTGCCATGGCATTTCGGGCAGGTATCGCTCAACAGAGGTCTGCGGAACTTTGCGCCGCATTTCACGCACCGTACCTTCTGTCTTGAGAATGCACGGAGATTTCCGATCATATCTGGCAGAAAGTGTGAGTTGATCACCCTTTCTGCGACATCATCCTCATCGACCGCCTTGATTCTGCGAGCAAGTGCCAGCTGGGCATCCATCTTCTCGACCATCGATCCGAGCGTCTTGTATGCGCTGTTAAGCGGTCCCGCGGCGATATTCGATGTCGGGTGCGTGAACCTGCTCTCGTACTGCGCCGGTGTTCCAAGGTGCTTTGCCACCGTATCCATCACGTCCTCGATATTCTTCGGATTTTCGAATCTGTTCGCAGATTCGTAGAATTCAAGCGGATATCGTTCCATGATGTCGATGTTATGCGCTTCTTTGTCGATTTCTTTTGGATCGATTCGTGTTGTGAGCACGAGCGGGGCGTCCATCCATCCGCCACGTCTTCCAGGGAGATATGACCGCGAAAAATTGATCAATCCGTCCATAAGCAGCATAACGCAGTCTTCGTCGCCATCACAATTTCGACGTTTCGCGGCATGGAAGAACGGATGCGCATATCCAACCGACGCCCGCGTAAACCCGATAATTCTTCCGAGCACGCCCGCGGAGGTATGCGGGGCAAGCCCGATCACCAGTCTGCCGATCAGATCGTTCCTTTTCGAGGCATTGTAGTATGCTTCCTGTTTGTAGTATTTCACAAGGAGATCATCGATAAAACGGGATATTCTGAGAAGATATTCGCCAGCATTGAATGATAGTATGATATCCTGCACTTTCAACTGTAATATCTGATTTTCATCGGTCAACGGGTTGCCATCGATGTCAGACATGTAACCGAGACTGTGCAGCATGTCAACATCGATTCCAAGCTCCTTTGCATTGAAATGCGTCAGCGGCAGGTCTGTCAGGTCATATCTCACAGTACCGTCCTTGAACACAAACACCCCATGTTTTGCACGAAGCACCCCCTTTTCAAGTGGTTCCGGGGTCTTGTTCTTCGAGATTAGTCCCTTGACACCCTTGAAACTCGGAAGCGTGTCCCTTTCCCCGAGATTTTCGAATGCCGATGCATACCTGGCTTTCAGATCGAGATCGATCTCCCGCGCAGACGATGCTTCCGAGCCGCATCTCGGACATGGCTGGCTAACGACAGGAATCCTGCATTTCTGGCAGAATAATATGTTTTCGGTCCTTGCCCCACATGCGCACCTGTATTCGTAGGTCTCGCTTCCACATGCCGGACATCTGCGCATCCCGATTGCAGCAGGGATCACCCCGACCTTCGCGTTCATCGATTTCGTGAAGTTTGACGCCTGCTTGAGCGATCTGCTCTTACCACCCATATCGCCGACCGGAAACAGGACATGCGGTGCTGGCTTCATCTCCCGTTTATCCGATTTCTCCGGTCTGCCCATCCGCGCCCCAATCCTTGTTGGCGCCTTCGCCCTGGCTCGGATACCGCTTACATCGGCTATCGCATCCAGTACAGTCGTTTCACTGGTATCAGTCCAGGTTTTGTGGAGATCCTCAACCCCGACTCCGGTGCATCTGAGTAGAGGGAGCGGTTCGTGCAGGTGTATGTCGCCATCTACAACCCTGTGTGGAACCAGAAGCGTCTCAAGAATCTCTTTTATGCGTTTATCACCCGGAATTACAAGGATTCCTTCCGCAAGCCTGCCTGAAGAAGCTATATAATCCGATAAGCATCTGAAATCGTCGATCGATATGTCATGCCAGAGATATGTGAATTTCGGGTGCAGCGGGACGCCGTATCGGTCGCAAAGCCCAAGCGCGAGTTCCTGGTCTATATTTTTGAGATCGCCTTTTAGCGTGCCCGGATCGACCTTCTCCCCGAGTTCGAGCATCCACCACTCAAAACAGTACGAAGACGGCATCAGAGGATGGTTATTCTCAAGAAAATCACCGTAATTGATCAGAACCTCCCCGATATCAAGAATCTTCTCGATCCGGTCATGGAGTTCCCTTGCCTGTTCTTCGTCGTTGATGCGCACCACATCTCCACCGAACAGGCGCACAGTCGGACCCTCGATGCCGTCCACAGGGCAGACGCCTGCCGCCTTACCCGGGCGCTCGACCCGTATCTGGGTGCCTGGCGCAAGAAAACTGTCGGTCACGATCATGGTCGCTGGCGAGACCCCGGCAGCGGCAAATCCGGTGTTTCTCGCCCTTCCGTACCTGAGCCTGAACCCGCCCGGGATGGACGGGTGCGAAAAGACAGGTCTGCCGGCGATGAGATCGTTTAAGTACTTGCCCTTTGGTTTGATGACCGTGCTGCCGTCATCATCGCTCTCGCCTTTCGTGCTCGTGGCAAGCCGGTTCAGGAAGTCCCATCCATCGAGATTCAGTTTTGCTACGTGTTTCAGAATCTTTGGCGCTTTGAGTGCCATTCCTTCGGCGATAACCAGCGCCATACCGCCGCGGACGCGGTTTGTCTCGACCCGTGCCAGATTCCGGTAGCCTTCGACCTCCTCCTCCTCGGTCGGCTCGCCAGTGATGCAGATCGGGCAGTTCGTTGCGATCAAACGGATCTCCTCGTCAGACGGCATGTACTGCAGGTTGGCAATCCTGCGGTAGATCGTTATCTCTTCCACATACCGCTCAATCTCCTCTTTTCGCGGGATATATCTGTTGATGCCGAGTTTTCGCCGCACATAGTCCGCAACCAGCACGGATAGCGCCTGTGCAGTCCCGCCCGCGCTCCTGATCGGTCCTGCATAGAAGATGCGGAGAAATTCGGTACCATCGTCGTTATCAACGATATCGATCTTCGCAATTCCCTCGATCGGTGCTGCAACCACTCCTTCGGTCAGCAGTGCGACCGCAGCCCTTATGGAAGCCTCCACAGCCTCATCCCTGCTATCAAACTGGTGGGTGCGCATGGTTGCGATGTCCACGCCAAGCTGCATCGCAGCCTCCTCCCTGCTCAGCCCCATCCCGTGTTCCAGTTCACGGATCCGGTCAGCGACCGGGATTCCGATCAGGTTCTCGACACGGTCGGCAAGGTCTTTTGCCAGCGGGATCTCGGGGTGCAGCTCAGGGTCGCACTCGCGCAGGCGCGCCGCTGTTGCGATCTCGATTGCCCGCTGCAGGTCGTTTTCAAGAGCCTCGAAGTAAGAGTATGTATCAGAATGTGTACCAGAGTTTGTGTCAGGAGTCACGGCTTATGTATGGGTGGCTATGTGAGGTAAATCTGTTGGGCGGCACAGGATATCTGGGCACGTTCTCATTCCTTGCCTTTGTCGGTCTTTCCGCCACTGTAGAAAAGATTGCTCTGATTTGCGATGTTTATTCCGCCCCAGAGGTAATTATCCACACAATCGATCGCACAGCGGATGCTCTCATCCTCGGATGCGTCCAGAAGCGTTCCGATTATGGTCATACGTTCATGGTCTGTGAGCCCTTCGCAGGCATTCGAACCGAAGCGGTAGAGCGCTTCTGCTGCAGCTTCGCGCACATAAGGTTCCGGATCATCAATTAAATATATAAGATCATCTATCGCGTAATTAATATCAAAACTGCCTCTGACTATGATCTTGCTGAACATCTCAGCGATGCTCTGGCGCACTCCTGGATCGTTATCCTTCAGCGCGCCTACCAATGTATCGATCTCATCGATATACAGATCAAGCTCAAAATAGGAATTGAACAGCTCACTCAGGTATGCCGGCTTGACAGAGCCCAGACTGGCGACAACCCTGCGCACCCTGACATCATCGTCCCTCAACAGGTCAAAGAAGCGATGTATCGCCTGATTCTCAAGCAGATACATCATCTGGGCAGCAACGACTCCGACATTCTCGGATGCGTGTTTCATCAGGTATATCAGGAGCGGGACTATCGCATATTCATTCTGAAGTTCATTATACAGATCGCACAGCTCCAGTGCCAGTGAATCCTCGTTATACTTATCGGGGGAGTTTATCGCCGTGTAGTCTCCTTTTACTATGCTCACAAGGTCACCAAAGTGTTCCGAATCCGCTATATATGGCTTAACAGCGTCTATGATCGCATCAAGACCGTCATTCCCGAATTCGCAAAGTGCGCGGGCAGGCTCCCAGTTCGGATAATGGCTCCCGTCTCTGTCCGACGCCTCGATCGACGCCTCGATCTCCTGCACCAGCGCGTCTTTGAGTGCGGGAATTACAGATCGGTCCCCGATCTTTCCAAGAGCGTAGGCAGCGCCTTTGAGTGGCAGCACTTCGATTAGCGCCGGAATCGCACTCGTATCACCGATCTTGCCGAGTGCTCTGGCAGCGTCTTCTCCGATTGCCTCCAGAAACATGATCAATGCAGGGACTGCCGATCTATCGCCGATCCTGCCAAGCGATCTTGCAGCATTTCTGGACGTTAGATAATACGGGTCGCCAAGTGCCTCCACGAGCGCAGGAACCACGCGCTCGTCCACATTTTCACGGTGTATCGTCCTCGTTTCTATCAGGTTTTCGGTGTACTCTGTCTCAACATGCGTCTCGCCGACCTCGCCGAGCGCATCCGCAACACAGACGCGGGTGATCCTGCACCCGTTCTTCAGCGCATCGAGCAGCGCATCGACGTTGGCATTTGCGATCCTTCCGAGATGCTCGGAAACATAAGCCCAGTGCAGGTTATACCATGAATCCCAATCTTCACGGGGCTTATGTCTGCTGACAGCAGCCTCGCTCTCGAGCAATTCTATCAATGCGGTAACAGCAGCCGCTTCATTGAAGTTGCCAAACGCTTCGACGATGCTTTTACGCACCCACCGATCCTGCTCCTTCATTTCGTTGAAAACCGGATAATACATATCTCCCAGTTTGCTGAGCGATTCAGCCATGAGCCGTATCTTTATGCTATCATCGATCGACATCTTCAGAAGTATATTAAAACCATTGTCGCCAAGCTTGCACAACGATATGGCGGCGGCGTTGCGTACTGCCCTGCTGTCGTCACGCCATACCACCTTTGTAAGCACATCAAAAACCATCGAGAGATCGCCGTTCATATCTCTGCCCATCTCTCCGAGTGTGGCGGCAGCCTCGCATCGCGTCTTCCTTGTCCTGGTGCCCTGCTTGAGCAACTCTATGAGTTCAACAACTTCTGCCACAATTCCACACCCACTTATGTACACTTTGCGCGTTACAGATATTTAAGGTATTGGCATAACCGGGGCTGTTGTGATAAATTCGCGAAAAACGTCGCCATCCAGAGATACCAGAGCCCGGGCGTTCAATCTGACGCCCAACCAAGATCGCCGCCATCGCCAGTGTGGCTGTCACTGCGAGGGGGCGCCTTGACGCAGCCCGAAAACCATATCACCGCGTCCAGCCAACCAGACACTCTCATGATCCTCTTATCCGGCGGAACCGGAACACCAAAACTCCTTGCCGGGATTCGAAAGATCATTCCAGAGGAGGAGATCACCGTGATCGTGAACACGGCAGAGGACACGCATGTCTCCGGAAATCTTGTCTGTCCTGACATCGACACCATCCTGTATCTCTTCGCAGACAGCATCGACGCCACCAAATGGTGGGGAATCCGCGATGACACGTTCGCCACCCACGAAACACTCCTGAAAGTCGGGCACCATGAGATCATGCGGATCGGCGATCGGGATCGTGCAACCCATATCCTGCGATCGGAACTGCTCCGCGAGGGGCGCACCTTAACAGAAGCAACCTGCGAACTGGCGCAACGCTTCGGAATCAGTGCCACCATTCTGCCGATGACTGACCACGAGGTAGCGACACAGATCGTAACACCTGATGGGGAGATGCACTTTCAGGAGTACTGGATCATGCACGGGGGCGAACCGGACGTACTCGGCGTGCGGATCCACGGAATTGAAGATGCGGTACCGTCCGATGCGGTGCTCTCAGCCTTTGACAACGACGACTCCGTGATCATCGGTCCGAGCAACCCGATCACGAGCATCGGTCCGATACTCAGGCTCCAGGGGATGCGCGAGATCCTGCGCGAGAAACAGGTGGTTGCGATAAGCCCGATCATCGGCAGCGCACCTGTCAGCGGACCCGCGGGCAGGCTCATGCGTGCGTGTGGATACGATGTCTCGTCAGCCAGCGTGCTTGAGTGCTATCGCGACTTACCGGACGTCTTCGTGATCGACGGCAAGGATCTCGATATCGGCACCGAGATCGATGGTGCCCGGATCGTGCGGGCTGATACGATGATGACATCTGTCGAGAAGAGCGTGGCGCTGTCACGGCTGGTCGTTGATCTGTTCGGAAATATTGGGACTGGCAGCACAACCCGAATTTTCCAGTGATGGAATAGGATTTGCGCGCCTTACCAGGTACTTGCTCAATAAGCTGTGGGTTTTAGGATTTTAACCACAAGATTACACAGATTTCCACGAGATTTCTGTGTTAATCTCGTGGTTTTATGCGGATTTCCACACGATATCGAGCATGTTCCTTACCAGATGGTTAAAAGGGTGAAAATACAGGAAGAACGCTGTAGTCCCTGTTGACTTTGCTACTTTCCTGTTGTTTTGATTGACATTTTTGCTTCGATGTCGGTCTGGTGATGTAACTTCTTCCTAAACTGGGAGGAGAGCCGTAATTTGGAATTCTGACATTCCCAATCTCATTTCGGAGGATACTATTTTCCATATAAAATGATTTTATCACGAATTACACGAATCGCACGAATCGCACGAATATCTGTGGCAATAGCTACCGTATTCGTGTTATATGTGTCATTCACCCCATTCGTACTTGAGACTTTCGCACACGTTCACCGAAGCTGCCTCAAAACTCCTTATGCCCCACATACACTGCCGGAAATTACAAAAACAGGCGCAGTTTAGTATATCAGAAGGTTGTGTTGGTGATCTCTGTTTGGGCGCATGAAAATTCCCGGGAGCGGGTGGTGATCGGTCACAAGCCCCACATCTCAAACGCAATCACCGGCTGATCGAGCCCGAAATTCAGTATAACCCCGGGATGCACCTCCCCGAAGACGCCTGCACATTCGCCACCAACGATGATCTCGGCCCGTCTGCCCTCGATGAACGCGGGATCATCGGACCTGGTGATCTCGCATGTGACCCCGCGTTCGTACATCACGGCGTCCACCACCGATTTGATCTCACTGAAGTTTGCATGTGGGTCGATTGCGACCGCGGCAAGATGCACTTTGTTATGCCCGGCAACGATCACGTCGCCCACCTCGAATATCTGCTGCGGCAGTTCCCGGTGCTGGTTGAGCGAGAGTATCTC
>DAOVGO010000010.1 GCA_030672345.1 Methanosarcinales archaeon
GCCTTGTGATCTTCCCTTGTCTGCCCCTCACCGATTCCAGAGTTCATCAGCCGTGAAAGCGATGGCAACACATTGATCGGTGGATAAATCCCTTTTCTGTGCAGATCTCGTGAGACCACGATCTGTCCCTCGGTGATGTACCCGCTCAGATCCGGTATCGGGTGGGTGATGTCGTCACCCGGCATCGAGAGGATCGGGAACTGAGTCACTGAGCCTTTCCTGCCCTTGATGACACCAGCACGCTCGTAGATCATCGAAAGATCGGTGTACATGTATCCGGGGTAGCCCCGCCTTCCGGGAACCTCTTCTCTTGCAGCGCCCATCTGCCTGAGAGCCTCCGCATAGTTTGTCATGTCGGTCAGGACCACAAGCACATGCATATCGTGCTCATAAGCGAGATACTCTGCTGCCGTGAGCGCAAGTCTCGGCGTGATCAGTCGCTCAACCGCCGGGTCGTCTGCGAGATTTAAGAAGACGACCGCCCGCTCAAGAGCACCGGTTCGCTCGAAGTCGTGCATGAACGTCTGCGCCTCCTCATTCGTGATACCCATCCCTGCAAAGACCACGGCAAACGCCTCCTCGCTTCCGGGCACCTTTGCCTGTCTTGCGATCTGAAGAGCAATCTCGTTGTGCGGAAGTCCCGATCCTGAGAAGATCGGCAGTTTCTGCCCCCTGACAAGCGTGTTCATGCCGTCGATCGTGGAGATGCCGGTCTGGATGAAATCTTTGGGCGGTTTTCTCGCATAAGGGTTCATGGCAGCGCCGTTGATGTCAAGATGATCGTCAGCCACGATTTTTGGTCCGCCATCGAGCGGATCCCCGGACCCTGAGAGGATTCTTCCGAGCAGGTCGATTGATACCGGGAGTTTGATCGTTTCACCGGTGAATCTGACCCCACATTCCCGGTTCAAGCCACCGGTTCCCTCGAAAATCTGAACCACGACGATATCCTTCGATGTATCAAGAACCTGACCCCGTTTGGTGGTGCCGTCATCCAGTTTGATGTGAACGAGTTCGTTGTACCCGATCGGCTCGGTCTTCTCAACAAAGATCAGCGGTCCTGAAATCTCGGTGATTGTCTTGTATTCCTTCATGTCACCTACCTCCGCAACTCCCCAAACTCCTTATCCATCTCAGAAAGAACCGCATCCAGTGCCTGATCAAACTCTGCCTCGAACTTGACCTTCGCAAGATCGTCCTTCGATTTCACAGCGAGGATGCTTCCGAGAGGGATTCCACTTTCGAGAGCGCTGGTTGCAAGATCAGAGTACTTCATGATTGCTTTTATCAATTTATACTGCTTTTCCATCGTACAAAACGTGTCAACTTTGTGGAATGCATTCTGCTGCAGGAAATACTCCCGGATCATGCGCGCAACCTCCATTGTCAGCTGCTGATCCTCAGGAAGCGCATCCGAACCAACGAGCTGCACGATCTCCTGGAGTTCGGACTCCTTCTGGAGGATTTCCATTGCATCTCCCCGCATTTCCGCCCATTCCGGGGATACGTGCTCGTCATACCAGTCTGACAGTGTATCGGTGTATAAACTGTAGCTTTCGAGCCAGTTGATCGACGGGAAGTGTCTGCGCTGCGACAGCTTCGCATCAAGAGCCCAGAAGACCTTCACGATGCGGAGCGTGTTCTGGGTCACCGGTTCTGAGAAGTCACCGCCCGGCGGGGATACCGCACCGATCACAGTGACCGATCCTGAGTGACCTGATAGTGTGTCCACCCTTCCTGCACGTTCATAGAACTCTGAGAGCCGTGCCGAAAGGTACGCGGGATAACCCTCCTCGCCCGGCATCTCCTCAAGCCGCGACGAGATCTCTCGCATCGCCTCTGCCCATCTCGATGTCGAGTCAGCCATCAGCGAGACATCATACCCCATATCCCGGTAATACTCAGCGATCGTGATTCCTGTGTACACCGACGCCTCTCTCGCCGCAACAGGCATGTTCGATGTGTTTGCGATGAGAACGGTTCGTTCCATCAGTGGTCTTCCGGTTTTCGGGTCTTCGAGTTCCGGAAACTCGTTTAAAACATCTGCCATCTCGTTACCCCGCTCGCCGCACCCGATATAGACCACAATCTCGGTATCGCTCCATTTTGCAAGCTGTTGCTGGGTTACGGTCTTTCCACTCCCGAAAGGTCCCGGAATCGCGGCAGTTCCGCCTTTTGCAACCGGGAAGAGTCCGTCAAGGATCCGCTGCCCGGTGACGAGCGGCACATCCGGCATCAGTTTCTTGTGGACAGGTCTTGGCGCACGGACAGGCCATTTCTGCATCAGCGAGAGTTCGGTGCCGTCTGTAAGCCTGCACACACACTCAGTCACTGTAAACAATCCTTTCTTGATCTCATCAACGACGCCAGATACATTTGGCGGAACCATGATCCGGTGCTCGATATTGTGAGTCTCCTGAATCGTTCCGATGATGTCCCCGCCTTTCACGTTGGTGCCTTTTGTAACAGTCGGCACAAAGTCCCACTTCTTCTCCCGGTCCAGCCCTGGAGCAGTAACACCGCGCTCGATGAAATCACTCTTCATCTTCTCCATGAGCACCGGAAGCGGTCGCTGGATACCATCGTAGATGCTCTCAAGGAGCCCGGGTCCCAGTTCGACAGAGAGTGGCATGTTCGTATTCTCGACAGGTTCTCCCGGCGCGATGCCTGATGTGTCCTCATACACCTGAATCGTCGATTTGTCGCCCTCGATACCGATCACCTCGCCCATGAGCCCTTCGTTACCGATCTTGACAACATCGTACATCTTTGTTGGCACATCGATGACCGTCACGACCGGTCCTGCCACCCGATAGATTGTTCCTTTCATTTCCAAAGATCAACACCTACTGCTTTCTTGATTTTTTCTCTTAACTGAGTCGTCTCGCCGCCCCCGACCAGAACCACTGTCGGCTCGATCGATTCATCGAGCTCTGACTGCAGCGTCTCCGGAAGAAGCGAGATATCATCATTATGCATGACCAGTATTCCGATATCCGGGTCTTTGAGTGCCTGATGCACCATCGAGTCTATGGTCGCCTCAGTGACTTCATAAGTCTTTCTGATGCCGGCAAGCCTGAATCCAAGCGTAAAATCACCACGTCCGATTACTGCGAGTTCCATTACATCACCAATTGCTGATACATTTTAACATCCTGATATGATAATTATAGTTAATGTTCATACAAATAGAATTTGCCTCTTGCTATTGATTTTGTATATCGTTCGGCTCACGATCTCAAGTATGTCGGTAAAGTACTTAAACGTTGTTTTGGCGTGGGCAGGTCATGGACGCAAGCCTGGATTTCCGGGATCCGATAAAGATTTTGGTGAACGTTTCTTTGAATTCGTTGTGGTAACATGGGAAACGGGATACCAACCTTGAAGAAAGGTTAGCTCCGTGCAATCCGTGTGAACCAGTCTCTGAAACCGATATCAGACACGGTCTGCGGCGGTATCCCACTTGATCAAAAGTTTTAAGTACGTCGTAATAGTTATTCATAACAACTCACAACAAACAAGTAAATAATATCATAGTTCAAGAGGAGTTTACTAATGAATGTGAAAAGTGTTGTCAGATCGTACTGGGATGGGAGGAGTCAGACTTACGGCATCGATATCTATAAGTCACAGAGTGAGGCGCAGCGCCTCTGGAAGACCATACTTAAAAATACAATTAGAACAAATAAAAACCTCAACGTTCTGGATGTCGGGACAGGTACTGGCTTTCTGGCTCTGCTTTTTGCGGAGATGGGGCACAACGTGACCGGGATTGACATATCCAGGCGTATGCTGGAAAAATCGCGTCAGAACGCCGACACGATGAACCTGACTGTTGATTTCATGCATGGCGATGCGGAAAAGTTGCCTTTCGAAGACGAGACGTTTGATATCGTGGTAAACAGGAATCTCCTCTGGACGATGCCAAATCCCATGGCTGCTGTTGACGAGTGGAGTCGTGTTGTGAAGTCGGGCGGCAAGCTCGTACTGATCGATGGGAAGTGGCACGATTCTGCGACGGAGATGCGCTTGCGGAGATTTCTTGGCAGTTTAGTTGCTTTCATTACTGAAAAACAAAACCCGCTGACGTTCACGAGTTACTACTCCAAAATAAAGGATCAATTGCCATTTTTCAGTGGAAGTGATCCGGATGATGTGGCTAACCTATTCAGTGGAGTCGGATTGAAGAATGTATCAGTGAATCGCCTTGAACAACTCAGAGAATTTGAAAATAAAAACAGATCGATCTCGTATAACATTGCGAATAATCCGTCGCTCTTCATGGCACTTGGGGAGAAATAGAACCAAACTCAGGCGCCTGACCTGAACCCCAACCGACCACCAATGGGGCGGCTTTGAGCGACCGTAAGAAATAACTATAAGAAGGTAGAACCAAAAGGACATTCCAATGGATGTGAGTAACATTATGGATCGTTCATCAGAATCGATAATCAAAGAACTATCGACAATGTATTCAGTGACCAAGGATATTAAGGATCAAGAAATCCTCAATAGTCCTTCGAATCGTCTTAAGACCTTTTTTCGAAGGTTGGACTACCTGGCTGCGCTGGATCTGGGCGATGAATCTGCAGAAGAGATTCTCT
>DAOVGO010000083.1 GCA_030672345.1 Methanosarcinales archaeon
TTCCTGATCAAGGAACAGCTGAAGCTGGTCTGGCGATGTGATCGAGATCTCGGCGTCAACCTCGGTGTCTTTCAGTTCGATTGCGGTGCTGAGCAGCGCGATCTTCGCATCGCCGATCTTCTTTGGCATGTTCGGATGCACCCGTTCCTTGTCGATGATCATGCCGCTGATCAGTTCGGAATCCTCAACAGACCCCCCGACCTTCTTCTCGACCTTGATATTCTCGATATCGACAACCATCTTGCCATCAACTTCCTCTGCAACCGATTTAACCGAATCGACACAGAGTCCTGCAAGGTGTTCTTTTGTTCCTTCGATCCCCTTTCCGGTCATCGCAGTGGATGCGATATTGAGGAGGGCTTCATAATCCTCGGGTGTGACATCGGTTGCGATTGATTCGAGTATCTCGGAAGCTTTCTTGGATGCAAGCCTGTACCCTGCTGCAATAATTGTCGGGTGCACATCCTTGTCAAGCAAGTCTTCGGACATCTTCAACAGTTCGCCGGTCAGAACCGCGGCTGTCGTTGTGCCGTCTCCGACCTCGTCGTCCTGGGTCTTTGAAACCTCAACCACCATCTTTGCTGCCGGGTGCTCGATGTCCATCTCTTTCAGGATCGTGACACCGTCGTTGGTGATGACGATGTCGCCGAGCGAGTCGACCAGCATCTTGTCCATTCCCTTTGGTCCAAGCGTGGTGCGTACCGCAGCGGCTACGGCTTTCGCAGCCATGATGTTCGAGTTCTGCGCGTCTCTTCCGCGTGTTCGTTCACTTCCTTCACGCAAAATAAATATTGGCTGTCCTCCAAGTTGTCCTGCCATTTTTTGTTATACCTCTTTTATGTTGTACTCCGACCCTGATGTCATGACATCTATATGTCACAATGTTGTAATGTCACGATGTCAACGGTCGACAAAAATCAATGATAGTACTTCTATAAAAGATTTGCGGACGCGGGGAGAGAAGGTCTTCTATCTGACGTGGTTATTTTTGACGTCTTCGGAATGGGTTTGGAGCGAACTTTTTATGCTCGAATCTGAGATTCGTTAATATTTTCCGGTTACACCGATTTTACCAGGAAACCTCTCTCAAACCCGGGTGTTTGCGTCAAGCATCTCCCGAACCATCCCGCAGGTCACGACCGGAATCGTCTTCAGATCGGAGAGATCGGCGCACCCGCAGAGAAACATCGCAATCTCAAGTTCCGCGATCATGCGGGAGAGCCGGTCGATCACCGCATCCACACCTTCCATCGCAGGTGCGACCAGTGGCAGCGCAGTCCCTGCAAGCGACGCACCAAGTGCAAGCGATTTTGCGATATCGATTCCTGTACGCACGCCGCCTGTCGCAATGATCGGCACACCACAGCCCGAGCACTCCGCAAGCGACACTGCTGTCGGTATCCCCCAGTCCCAGAACAGCCTTCCGAGATGCTCTGACATGGTATCTCCGCTACTTACGGCTCGATAATACTCGACACCTGCCCAGCTCGTACCGCCTGCTCCGCCGACATCGATTGCAGCAACACCAGCATCCACGAGCGCCACTGCCGTTTCACGAGATATACCTGCTCCGGTCTCTTTTGCTATCACAGGGACTGAAATCGCATCGCACACCTCTTTTATTGCGCTCAGGCATCCGCTTGCATGCGTGCAGCCTTCCGGTTGCACCGCTTCCTGCAGAAAGTTGAGGTGGATCGCGATCGCGTCAGCATCGATCATCTCGATCGCATGTTCCACGCCCGCGATGCCGATTTCTGCCAGCTGGACCACGCCGATGTTGGCATAGACAAAAGCATTCGGTGCAGAGTCCCGTACCACACGAAACGTCTCCTCATGCTTCTGATCCTCGATTGCAGCCCGCTGACTCCCGACTCCGATGCCGATTCCAAGATGCTCGGCTGCGAGTGCGAGCGTTCTGTTGATCTTGTATGTATCAGGATGTCCGCCGGTCATCGATGCGATCAGAAGCGGAGCATCCAGCCGTTTGTTGAATAACTCCGTAGAAAGATCGATATCGTCCTTATCAATCTCAGGGAGTGCGCAGTGGATCAGATGTATGTCATCAAACCCTGCCGGGATATGTGCTTCGACCGGCTTATCAGCACATATCTGCAGGTGCTCGATCTTCCGCTGGGATGTGGTCATCGATGGTGATATTGGTGGGAGGATGTTTAATAATTCTCTCATACAGCCCGGGTTCTGATCGGACTGCTCGCGCTCCAGGACCAAAACCAAAGATTGATAGGGGCTCACGATCATCGACGTAACTGATAACATGATTATCGTACGCAGATTCCAGCCAGCGGATTTTTCCGGCGTGATTGCGGTCGAACGTGAACAGTTCGACGAGCACGATCCGTATCTGTACATGAATCTGTATGAATTGAATGAGGACACGTTCTTTGTCGCAGATCATCGTGGCGAGGTGGTCGGGTTCGTGGTAGGAGTGATGTCGGTCGGAGAAGATGGGGTCTACGGGCGAGTCTTCTCAATTGCGGTGCGTGAAGCGTATCAGGGGCTCGGTATCGGGACACAACTGATGAAACACGTCATTGATGCGCTCTACCGGAAGAATATCAGAGGAATCGTGCTCGAAGTCAGAAACCGCAACTTTCGTGCCGTGCGGTTCTATCAGCGGCTTGGATTCGTGATCGATAGGGTCGATACCGGTTATTACAGCGATGGAGAGGATGCAGTCATTATGAAATATCGCAGGTGGATATCATGATCGTGATAAAAATCGGTGGTAGCCTGATCAGAAATGCACGGAATCTGGTACGTGTGCTCCACGAATATGCGTTGGACGAAGGCGAACGTATCCTGATCGTCCCGGGTGGGGGTATATTTGCAGATACCGTGCGAACCGCAAGCGAAACCTACGGTATATCGGACGAAGCCGCTCACTGGATGGCAATTCTTGCTATGGATCAGTATGCGCACTATCTGACCGATGGTACGCCGGCAAGATTGATCACAGGGATCGCAGACCCTTCTTCGATCAGAACCGACGCATCGGTCCTTCTGGTCTATGATCTGCTGAAGAAATCAGACAGCGGAAGCGGAAGCGGAATCGAGCATACGTGGAATGCGACCTCAGACACGATCGCCGGCTGGATTGCATCGCAGTTGGATGCGACATTCATAAAAGCAACGGACGTGGACGGGATACTTCGGGATGGGGAGCAACTTTCAGAGATTGCGGCGTCAGAGTTGATAAAAATGGGTGAAACCTGCGTTGATCCCGAGTTACCAGGGCTTTTGCTTTCGAAGTCACTGAACTGTCTGGTTGTGAACGGAAAGGACCCCGATCGCGTCATCGATGCGCTCAGAGGTGTTTGCATGGGTACGCTGATCATCGGTCGATGATCTGATCGCTATTCAGCTCAGGAAATCCCCGGAAAATCGCGTCTCCACGCCGCATCCACAATCCTGCGCATCACTTCCCGCACCGGAACGCCTGTGAGACGCGCAATCTTCCTTGCATCCTCAAATTCGGCTGAGATATTCAGGATATTGTTGGAATCGTCAGTTGCGATCTTGATCGCGGCTGTCCATTCCCTGTTGCCGATCTCGACCTCGATCGAGCCGATTCTCCGATTTGCGACCAATCTATGTCTAGTTGGCGATATGCGCACGCCAAGCGAACCGGTCTCCTCGATGATCCGGCGGGCGATCCGTGCGGAATCGCCTGATTTTGTGATCACCTGAATCAGATGTCCGCTCCGCCCCTTTTTCATCGTCGCAGGGATCACAATCGCGTCATGCGCCCCCATTGCGAGCAGTTCCTCGATCAGGCTGCCAAGCACCTCTCCGGTCACGTCATCGACCGATGTTTCGAGCACCTTGATATCATCCC
>DAOVGO010000103.1 GCA_030672345.1 Methanosarcinales archaeon
CGCCCTCTTCTGCCCATCTCTTCTGCCTGCCCTGGATTATCCAATAATTTAATGATCCCATCTGCGAATGATTCGGCATCAAAGCGGACGAGGATTCCGCCTCCGCTCGCCCCTAAGACCTCCTTCTGATCCGGTATCTCCTCGTTTGCAACGACCGGCTTTGCCATTGCCATGTATTCAAGCATCTTGATCGGTGAACTGACCTTGTAAAAATCGAGTGGCGGGACCGCGGAGATGCCAAGATTTGCAGCAGCAATAAAGTCCGGAACCTCCCTGAAATGCACGTATCCTGTGAATATCACATCATCCCTGATTCCAAGCTCGTCTGCGAATTTTTCGAGATCCGATTTGCCGGTTCCGTCCCCGACCATCAGCAGTTTCACATCGCCCCGGCTAGCTCGCACCATCGAGAATGCGTGAATCAGTACATCCGGATGCCTCATCTTGTCCATCGTTCCCACGTATATCACAATTTTAAAATCGCCTAAACCGTATTTATCCCTTATTGCGCGTCCATCTCTATTCATGAACCGTCCCGGGTCAACTCCTTCCGGAAGCGGGGTTATCTTCGATCGATCGATTCCTTTTCTGACAAGATCGTCCTTCAGCCATCTGCTTATCGGGAGGATCAGGTCTGCACTACGAAGGATGCGCATCATCAGGCGTTCTTCGATTTCTGAGACGATGCGCTGGAGATACCACCTTTTCAAGTAGAGTTTGCGCGTCTCCCGGCTCTGCTCCACCGGAATGCTCATCTCGAATACAAAAGGGACTCTGTACCTCCGTTTGATGTAGAGCGCAAGAAGTCCGTCGAATATGTCATCCCTCACAAGTATTATGTTGTATCTCTCCTGCTTGAAGTTGCTTAAGATAAAAGACGTTCTTCTGATGGCGTATAACGCCATAGAAACAATTTTAATGGGATGTTTGTCATACCTGCATGGAATAATGAATACGCGAGTCTCGTTGAACGTGGTCTCTCTGATCTCATCAGCCTCCTCGGATGAGGCGATCCATGTGACGCTGTGACCAAAACCGGTCAGATGGCTCAGGATCTCGTGAGTTGGGTATATCTCTGTTTTCTCGCCGTATCGAAGCCAGAGCAACATGCATACATTTATTTTCATTTCTTGTATATTTCCGAACTGCCGCTATCGTAAACTCTGCCGTACCCGATGAACGCACCCCGGTACTCGCTCATGTTGCACATCGTGCCGTTGACCACCAGTTTGTCCATGACTGCATTGGTATAGTACAGGTAAATATACTCGCGTCTCCTCCCGTGTCCCGAAAACGAGTAATCATCGATCCTGCCTGGCGGAATTATACCCTGGCTCAGCAATCGATGGCTTCCGAAGATATCTGTAACGCTGACGCTGGCATGTGAGTTTTCTTTGACAGTCAAAGCCAGCCATTTTGCAGCAGAGCTCTCCGAATCATGGATGTATTCGCAGGCATACGCCTCCCCCTCCGAATTCAGGATGACTGAAACCGGGGCGCCGAATATCTGGTATGTAACACCTGTGACAAACATCGAATAGGATAGGAGTATCACGAGAATGATCCGGCAGGAGTTTAACTTTAATCCGAAACGTTCCGATAGCACTATGCCACCAATAACAAAACAGACCGACAAGACGACTACAACAAGCGAATACAATCGGCAAATGTCGTAACCTACTGAAAGATACGGCAGCAGAACGATAGCCAGCAGCAACCCCGAGCACGCCAGTGCCATTGTCAGATATTCCATTTCAAACCGCGTCTTCAAGAAATCCGGCTTTTTGAGTCGGATATCCTGTATATCCCGCGTATCATGTGTATCCTGTGCATCCACCATCCCCTGAAACTTCCTAACCATTGTAAGAACTCCGATTCCTATGAAAAGAAATGTGCACCATGTAACAAGAAGATTGACCTTGCTCAGCACCGAATATGCGAGTCCCTGACCGAATAATAACTGGAACATGTCTGTTCTCGATTCTTCGATGAAAAAATTGTTCAGATTGGCGAGTGTATCTCTGATGAACGTCACACCAGCGCTAAACGCAGAATCGGTTAGCTGGGCATACCAGATGAAGATCACAACAAAAAAGAACAGAACGGCTCGCAGACCTATCATTCTCCCGAAAGTGAATCTTCTCGATGCCATCTCTGCCGCAACCCAGCTAAAAAGTAGTATAAAGAAGAATATATATGTAGTGGAGTAATGCGATACCACCATAGCCAATAGAAAGACAAGGAACATGATCCTCTGTTTTGCCGGATCGATTTTGTTGTTGAATATGGCCATTACCGCCAGAGCGGCAAAGAAGATCGCAACGTTCGTGCGCGCGCTTCCTGCTACACTAAGGAAGGTTGACTGCGAAATAAAGAAGAACGAAGCCAGAAACGCATGCAGGTCGCCAACATATCTCCGTGATATTACATATATCGCCAGAGGGGCGAATGAGCATATCGCCACATAAACCCATTTAAAGAGATATTCCTGCGCATCCGCGCCCATGATGGACTGAAATATCGCGGGCAGCAGTGAGATGCTTAAACACGCATCCAGCAGAGCGTGTTCGGCGATGCCCCAGTGCAGATTGTCAAGAGTTGTCTGAAACAGGTAATATTCTGCGTGCACATCACGCCCCCAGATATGGGGAAATCTCAATGAATAGATCAGGAGAAGCGATATGCTGATCAGATATAGCACAACAGGATATAATCTCTCTGGAAATTTCCGGTTGTAGATGCAGACTGAGGCTACATAAGCCGGGATCAAGAGCAGCACGGCGATCAAAACAGTATTATTACCTGTTGCATCCATGATGTGTGATCCGAGTATGCTCAATGCCGGAAAGAATACTGGAGCGATCAAAAACGCCTTTTCAGAGCTGCTCAGATCTAAATTCGGGATAGGAAATAGCGAATCATCATCCACTGCGCATCCTGCAATTAATAATATGATAAATGCGATATCAAATGAGATCAGAAGAGAAACGGTCGATAATGGCGTTTCAAAGCCCATGGCAAGCAACAGATTGTTTAACAACAATCCAGAGAACATCAGGAATGCGATACTCAATCCAGCCATCAATGCAGCTTTTTCTGCAATTCCTATCCGGTTCAGTTTGAATATCCGCAGAATCAACAACCCGGGCAGGATGGCAAGAAAAATAAATCCGGATACCGGTCTCAGGAGTGGCAGGTCCAGAAATACCGAGAGATTCGTTGTGATAACCACTGTTATGGCGAACCATCTAACGTATCCCGGTTTCAATCTCATCGATAGCTCCTTAAACGGTTGTTAATATCTTTCGGTACTGTTCAACAGCAGCCACGTACGTGTACTCTTCTTCCACCAGTTTTCGAGCGTTCGTTATGATCTCATCGAGATCAGGATATTTTAGAGCCCTCATAACACCTTCTGCGATGCCTTCCGGCGAATTGTTTTCGAGGATGAACCCGGTTGCTTCATCCTTCACCAGATCTGGTACCGCTCCGACAGGCGTTGCCAGAACCGGTGTGCCGCACGCCATCGCCTCCAGCAGTATATTGGGGAGCCCTTCGGTGTGAGAGGGTAAAACCAGCAACTTCAGTTCATTCAGACATATGGGGAGTTTTTCATGGGGCAGCCACCCGGATAGTCGTATCCTCTCGCTTGAATTGTTTTTATCGATGAACTGCTCAATCTCACCCAATAGATTGCCGTCGCCACATATAGCGATGCCAATCCCGTCATTTTCCTCCAGCACCTGTGGAATTGCCTCGATAAAATTCAGGATTCCCTTTTCCACGCTAAAACGCCCGATATATCCAATTGTCTTGTCTCGATCATCTATCTTCTTCAGTATTTTGAACGTATCAACATCTAAAAAATGCTCGTGAGCTATTGAGACCTTGCCCTGGTATCGTCCGAGGCGCCACTCATCAATATGCCTTTTCGAATAGAGAATGATCCTATACGAAAGCGCGGAATTGATCTTCAGTAGCGCTTTCAGGGGCATACGGAGAATGTCCCCCTGCATCACAAAGGGTTTCGCGTAATCAGATGCTATGACCAGTATAACCTTCTTTCCTGCTAATCTTGCAGCCAATATCGGTAACGTCAGGCTATCCCCCATAAAACAGATCCAGAGGTCTACATGTCTTGACAGCGATAGTATCTTGCGCAGGATCTGAAATTCGATACGGATGTGGTTTGCAACCCCGCTGAGTATGCCAGATCTGGTATTTCTCTTTATCGTGTAGAGATGAAGATTTTCACGGATCTTTTCGGAAGAGGGTGCCCAGACATCTCCTGTGATGAGATAAATGTCATCTGAAAGGGAGGATAGTATGGCGATGATATTTGTTACCGGAACGACTCCCGACCTCCTGATAGGACCGGTAAATACACCCACGCGGAGTGGTTTTTTCATATCTTTTTCATCGCTCATCGGATCACAGGAGGTTTTCAATAATTATATCAATCATCCGGTAGTAAACGTTTTCCATCCCGCGATAGCCCAGACGCCATGTTTATGCAGATTGGGGGCTTTCATGAAGCTTGCAATGAGATCCGGAGACGATGCGAAAGAGTACTTCAGCGACGAGGACACGGTTGCCAGATGGTGGAATCCCGAGGACGGAGACTCGTTACTTGCCCTGCATTTCAAGAAACAGGTACGCTACGCCACCGAACAGTTCGACTGGAATGGAAAGGACGTTCTGGATGTGGGAACCGGCAGAGGACGGTTCGCAATATCATTCGCACTCAAGGGAGCCAATGTCTATGCCATGGATATCTCCAAAGAGATGCTGCAACTGGCTGAAAACGAATCAGATAGGGTGGGTGCCAGGATAGAATTTCATCAGGGAGATGCAGAGAATCTGCCGTACGCTGACGAAAGTTTTGACATAGTAACCTGTATGGAGGCGATTATGCATCTACCAGACCCAGAGAAAGCCATACACGAACTGGCAAGGGTTGCCAGACCCGGCGCAAAGATTGCCGTCAGCATGAATAACGCAATATCCATGACCAATCTTGTTCTCTCAGTCCAGTTTCATGTTCATCTGTACCGCATCTTGAAGAAGAGACCCAGAATACACTGGACATACACAACAGGACAGTTCAGGCGGTTCCTTGACGAAGCTGGTCTGAAAATAGAGCGGTCTTATGGAATAGGTCTTATCCAGCCCGAAGCAGAGCTGTATATTCTTCCGGGAGTTTCTTTGCCGTTAATTCCGGAATCATTCGGCAGATGGTTCCTGGAAAGTGTCGAAGAGCGATTCAGACTTGGCGAGGGGTCTTTGCAGAACTTTATGAAGGCGGTGGTGTTTATAACAAGTAAAGACCGGTGAGTGTCAGAATGAATGTGAAGAAGAGTATATTTTCAATATTACTAATTTCACTCTTTCTCCTCGTGAGTTACGACAGACTGCATCAATGGGATGGGGTGTATTACCTGTATGAAGCTGCATTCGTGCCGGTATCAGAATACGACAACTTTTTAACCGCTAAATACGGGCATCTTCTCTTAATGAAAGCATTCATAAGCCTGACAGGAACCGGACTGGATGCTCTGTCCTATCTTGATCTGATATATGCGCTGATGGTGTTATCTTTTGTTTTCGTAGCCTTCAAGCTCCTGAAAGAACTTTTAGACGGTGAAAACGATGCGGTTTGCGCTGCCATCATCCTTATGTTCCTGCCGCTCACGCTGTACCTTTCGTTCAAAACGCTCTCCGAGGTTCCAGCTCTTTTACTGAGTGCCCTTGGCATATTGTCCTTTTATCTTGGGTTAAAAGAAGAGCATAGATACCGAGCGCTCTTTTTCATCTCATGTTCAGGCATTCTGCTATTTTTCGCTACGGTATGCAGGTCTGATGCATCGATAATGTTTTTTTCATTCGTTTTAGCATTGATAGTGATCTATGGAAGCGAGTTTGGATTAAAAAAACTATTTTCATCACTTGCAGTAGTTTGCACAATCTTTTCTCTGCTTCTCGTCATATCGATTCTTTTATCAAATACCGATATCTTCAGTTACTACTTCTCTGATGCGCATAGAAGCGCACAATATTACGAGAGCATACCTGCCAGATTATTCCGGACGGGTCTGGAAGGCGCTCTTTTTTGTCTACTGCTGATACCGTCCCTGCTCGGCTACAGAGAAAAACGATTCAGGTTTGCATTGATCTGGTTCATATCTGCGAGCATTCCGGTCTGGATCATGTCCAACCACATCGAAACACGGTTTCTGTATCATAATCTAATTCCACTGTCCATATTGATCTTTATTGGGTTTTCGATGGTGTTCGACAGGATGAGTGAGATTGTTAATAAAAAAACCGCTAAGATCGGGGTTGTCACCGTCTTTGCCGGAATATTAATCGGGAATGTGTTTTTTGTGGAATTCATGGAGACTGAGCTCGACGAAAGTGCGTATACCCGTCTATTCGAAGAGATAGACGCCTTATACGATGATAAAATTATTTTGATCCCTTATGCATTTGTGGATTACAGTTTTCTGAAGTTTGCATTCCCGGATGAAGAAATATTCACCGTACAAAACATTGAGAATACAGAAGAAGAACGAGAACTGATGGAAGAAGAATATGGTGATGGATATCTGGGCGACACCGTTTCACTGGAACAATTCAATGAAACGACGGTGTTGTATATCTCATGGCGCTCCCGGAGAGATTACCTTCTATTCAAAGACGAAGAATACGGCACATATAATTACAGCTGGGTAACGAGGGACCCTCAAATCGAACTGACAAAGGTTCTTGAAGAAGGCCATATTCGCAGGATTCGGTATGAGGCGTACTCGGTCAGAATCACGTAAACGTCTCTTTCACGTACCCGATCGACCACCCGATCCACTCGATCATTATAACCAGTGGAACCCGGAGGGCTACATCCAGCGATTTCGTCTCGTGAAGGCATTTAATCGAGAAAAAGAGCAAAAGAAATAGTCCTGTGCCGACAACCGTTAAGAAAACCGATTTGTCAATGAATAACAGCACAACCATCGCCAAAACCACAACCGGAAGACTGAATCCAGCTAATTTGTGCATCGGTTTGATAATCTCCCTGTGTATCCGCCCTGCCTGCACCCTCCCCCTCGAGTAAGCTATCATCCGCCTGAAAAACAATTTCGGGGTGTCCCAGTGCCTGTAGTGCCACACGACTACGTCGGGCGCATCGATCAGTCGTAAACCCCTGAGCCGTATCCTGTGATTCAGGAGGGCATCCTCTGCTGTCGTGATCTCATCAATCGGAAAGATCTCTTTTAATACCCCTGTCCGGTAAATGGAATTGCAACCGCCGATGCTCTCGACTTCCATCGGGACTCCGAGTCTTTTTGCGTACGTTGCGCCTGCGGAAAAGATTGTGTGGGAGAGCACAAAGTCGATCGCTTTGCCAAAGAAAACAACGTCATCCGGCACGATATTGGGTCCGCCCACGCCTGCCACTGCCCCATCATCAAAATATTTGAGCGCGTTCGTAAGCCACATCCTCTCAACAATGCAGTCTGCATCGGTGAAAGCAACATAGTCTCCCTGAACATGGGTGAGTCCCACATTGCAGGCGGTGGCTCGTGTTCCGCCTTCCTCATAGAATATCTTTGCGCCGTGTTTCTCTGCTATCGCAACGGTTCCATCTCTCGAGTGCCCGTCCACGATGAGGATTTCGTAGCGTTCTTCCGGATAGTCCAGACCTTCGAGGGACTCCATGCAGTTTTCTATCGTATCCTCATTATTTTTTGTAGGAATTATTATCGAGATGAATGGGTGCAGAGTCATATTTCACCCCGCGCCCACGTCCGCAACTCCGCAGACTATAATCACTCCCCCAACACTCCGCACCCCCGGAATCCTCTCAAAGATTTTTTCCAGAACCTCCATGAACGTAAAATACCCGGCAACTCTGGCGGGTATCGCCTGATGCGGAACAAAGCCCATAAACCCCTTCTGCTCGACTCTGATCCCGGCTTCTGCGAATGCCCCTGTGAGATCATCCATCGAAAGATCCTGGTGCGTGAAATCATCGCCACGAGATCTGGCAGGCTCGGGACGGGCGCATCTTCCGAAAGACCGTGCCGCAAGCCACTCGATCGTTTGCATGAGCTTTGCCCGGTATTTTGCAGAAAAATTGCCGTTGGGAACAGATACAACGATCCTGCCACCATCCCGGCAGACCCGTCTCATCTCTTTTAATGCTGTGGGCACATCGTCCAGATGCTCAACCGTATTCACAGACAAGACAGTGTCGAAACGCCGGTTGCGAAACGGCAGACGTTCGGAATCGCCCTCGATAAGGAAGAGATCATTGGAATCGATCTTATCTCTTAATCTAACAAGCATTCCT
>DAOVGO010000199.1 GCA_030672345.1 Methanosarcinales archaeon
TCGAATATCGACTTGATCTTCACTGAGGTTATGTTTGCGTTGTCGAGGATGCTGATCAGTTTAGCAGCAGTTAAATTAGTATTATCAAATATTGATGCACCCTTGGCAGCAGTTAGGTTAGCATGATCGAAGATGGATGCACCCTTGGCAGCAGTCAGATTAGCGTTGTCGAATATCGAAGCACCTTTATCTACAGCCAGGTTCGCATGATCAAATAGACTCGCCCCTTTGGCTGCTGTCATGTTGTCGTTGTCGAAGATGGAAGCAGCTTTGGCAGCAGCCATGTTATCATGGGTAAGGAGCGATGCTCCATCAGCAGTATCAAGAACATTATTGAACTGGTATACAGCAACCGACACGGCTGCCATTTTACTGACATCTGTTGCGATGTCTCCAAAATTATCTTTGAAGAACGTTGGCGGTGCTTTCACAGCCGCTACAAGTTTTATATTCATGCTATCACTCCGAGTACCATTGTCTTATGTGCGCAATGTCCACATCAGCGTCTGCTGCAACATCGTTCGCATTATGGATGACGATGTACATGACGTCATCCGGTACCTCTGCCGCCACATTGTGTGTCGCAACCAGTGTGTCATTGATGTAGAATTGTACGGTATCGCCCGGGACCGCTGTGACCCGGTATTTGTTCCAGTTCGAGAGTGTTATGCCTGAGCTCACGTCTGTCAGTGCTTCGGTGCCGCCGTCATCTGTCAGGGCATTCAGCGCATCGCTGACGAGCATAAACCCTGCTACGTCGTTACTCGTCCTGATGGATGTCTTAGCTGACCCGAACCCTACGAGAAATGATGAGTTGAGGATGTTGGCGACGTTTGCGATCCGCATATCCCACTCCATAACGATTCTGGTGATTACGCCGGTTAATAGGTTGAACGAATTTGGTCTGAACTCGAACCTCTGATCGGAATTGAGGACCGCTGTTGATACGCCGGTTGCGCCTGTGCTCATCCGTGCGAACTTGTATCCGGCTTCAACGAGAACAGAAATATCTCCGGAGTTTGTCACTGTCTCGTCCCAGACAGCCAGGGTGATCGTCTCGTCCTCGAAGAACTCGGTGAGGTATGGCAGATCCCGGTTGAGCCCGACGTTCTTTATGCCATCGACGAGACCGGCACCAAGCATCGCCTTCATATATGCCATCATGGATGCTACCCCATCGGGCGCACCAACAGCATCATCGGTCTTGTTGCCGATGACATCCCTCATCAAGGCGTTTGCCGCTGCGTCTGCTGCAGGTACTTCATGCCTGCCAAGGATCGTCGTCTGGTTCGCGGCTGTCGCATCCCCGGCTGTACCGCCGCTGACGCCTTCTCCTGAGATCACCTGGTATCTGGAGGTCGTATCCGGGTTTGTGATCCAATCATCGTACAGCGTAAAGGTGTCTGTACCATCATAAGCCTCAATCTTCCTTGTCTGCCCCGCCCCGGTTCCGTCGTATATGAACAGGCGTTCATTTCTCCAGATGTTGGCGACATACGAAACAGGTATGTTCGTATCGATTAGCTCATCATCTGCTCCTGCATCTGATGTTGAGGTCCCCATCCAGAGCACACCGATCGGGATGGTTTTATGCCGCTTCAGGTAAATCGATTCGCTGGTCATAGGTTCTCCCCGTATATCACCGTGAACTGAACAGCTCCAAGAGCTCCGGCGATTTTGGCGACCGCATCAAGGTTCACGAGCTGCATATGAATTTCATCGCTGTTATCCTCATCGATGTAGTCAAAAGTTATGTCATGGACGTTCATGCAGTACAGGCTGTTCAATGGATCTCCCTCGGTCGGAAGATCGAAATCGATGTTACCGATGTATTCCAGCGCACCAAAACTGTCTTTCGAGTAAAACGCCAGCCTGTAATAGAGATTCTGCACGGACATGATCGCTATGTTCGTTATATACGGTTTGCTGATAGTAACAGACAGATTTTCATTCTCGGTTGCGTTCGTGACAAGAGCGTCCGTAAACTGTGTATCCCGGTTCGTTTGTGCGATATGCCGCGCTGCGACGTTCGTGATCGGATCGATCGATGCCATCGCATCAGCGACATTCGACATCGCGATGTAGAATGAGACCGAATAATCCGTCGAGATCTCGATGTAGTCAAACTCTATGAGCTTTGACCTGGTCCACAGCGGGAACACGGATGATGTGTACACAAGCGCACCCGCGAGATACGCACGGAGTTCGATCTGGGCATCGGTAAAAATCAAAAAGCTCTTGCAGGTATCCATCCGTGCAGCCGAGTACATCTCCACCGGAGCGGATTCGCCTGGTATGGTCACCTGCCCCGTCTTAACATCGATCTTAGTTGTGCCGGCTGGCAATGTGTATCTGCCGAGACGCGGAAAGTTCATGATCAGTGGAACGGGCGCCACTTCAAAAGTTTCACAGCCAGATACTTCTTCAACCAAACGGTTTTCCTCCTTGCAGTCTTGTTGTTTTTGAACGTATTTATATTTTTTGTGAGTGTCTCATGGTTCTGTCGTCTTCTTAAGTCCGGGAAGTATCGGTAGTACCCACCACTGGCACGGGATCCCTGGCAGCAGGTCCAGCCACGGGACGTCGAACTTGATGTAGCACGGCTCTTCGACTTCAGGTTCGACTTCAGGTATCATCCGTGCAACCGATGCTTCCATCGAGTCCTGGAGCACGGTTCCGCGGTACACCTCCGCCACAAGGTTCAGCGGATCTGTGCCGGCAGGCATCGCCAGGCTGATGTTGACCGCAGCTTCTTCTCCCGGTTTGATGTACGGTGTATATGCGAACCCCCCGTACCGCCTTCCGGTATCGGCATCGATCAGCTTAACAGAAAATAGGAGCGTGACTTCACCAGTGTTCTTAACGACGACAGTAGCAACCATGCGGTCCCCGGCTTTTGCGGATTCCGGCAGACCACCTATACGAACTATGGCAGCTCTCACGGGTTCCCGGACAGGTGGTACTTCAACTTTAGGAATGACTTCAGGAACAGGCGGTACTTCAGGAACAGGTGGCACCACATCAACGGTCCATAAGGTCGATTTTGAACACACCACATCATCCCCGTCGCAGAAATCGAAGCGAACAACACCTGTCCATCCGCCCGATTCCCACCACACGAACTGCCCGCTTCTACCCGGATCACCGTAATATGTTTTTTTGAGTTCTTCGTTAAAATATGTCTTGATGTTTGGTCTGGCTACGCCCGATGGATATGTGACGGCGCAGAATATTTTAGTGCCGGTATTGTACCGGGCAGCATCAACCGGACCCTCCATGCACAGTTCAGCCCCACTTGGGAACGTCACTCCAGTGCCGATATGAATCCCGGGTACTGTGCTGAAACATACCACGACCATAGTAAGTCTTTTATGTGTGCGAAACTTAAAAAAGGTTCGGTGATTACATGGTTACAGTCACTGGCAAACTAATTGATGAAGCGACACTCGCTGGGATCGAGCAAACTCCCATATATTTAAATGGACGGATAGTAGCTGTCACAGACGAAGACGGGGATTACACGCTCGATGTAGCCCCCGGGGATTACCGCCTCGAAGTCAGACCACGTGAGTTCCTGTATGTCATTCGCGATGTGCAGGTCACGCCGGACGGGCGGATAATCGATAAGAAGACCGGCAAGCTGGTCAAGAAAACAATGCCACTGACGCGTGCAACGCTCTGAGGTGCTGTCATGACAACCGTCGTTGTTTCCGCCCCAATATCGAACAAACCAACCGAAGTCAGCGGGCGTGCGGGACGGGTGCTGTACTGGACCATCAGGCGCAAGTATCCTGGCGTGAAGCTGCACTGGATCCCGGACAGAAAGTCCATACACGAGTACGCCCCGATACTGGAGAAGCTTGCGGTGAGAGACCGTGTTTTGTTTTCGTATTTCGGGCATGGTGCCCGTGATAAAATATGCGGGCAGATACCACCCGGATGCGGCACATCCAGACCGGGAATGATCGATCCTGAAAACGTGGATGTTCTCAACAATATCATCTGCCATGCGACTGCCTGCTGGACCGGGGCGTCACTCGGGCGCATTGCTGAGGATACCGGGGCAAAAGCGTACCTCGGCTCCAGGGCACCCTGTTACGTGGCGTTTAACATTTCTAACGAGAGAAATTACCGCGACGATATCATAAATGTCTGGAACACGTTCCCGGTAAGACTCCTGGAAGGCGACGATTTCGCTACGGCACTCAGGGCGATGATAGATAAGAGTAAGCGATACGAAGCGATGTTCCTTGAAAACGCCGACGAATGGCTATACGGGGATTATTATGCCAAACGGTTTGAGAAGAACAGGAATATCCTTGTTCCATTCGGCAATGTGCGGGCTGCGCTCGTCTGATTACGGGCAGCGGAGAAAGAACAGACGTGGCAGATGTTTGCCTGCGATGTGTCAGTATGCATCTAAAAAGACACAATCATCGCAGGCGAAAGGTTTTTGAACTGCGAGGTTAAAAAAGTTATCGTCAGTATGCAAAATGAAATCACATCGGTAATTCCCATCAGCGACCTTGATCTACCTGCTAACGTGATCAAGTTCTATATCGATTCCGGGTTGGAGGAGCTGTACCCCCCTCAATCCGATGCGGTTCGACATGGATTGTTGGATGGGCGGAACATACTTGCTTCAATCGCCACTGCATCAGGCAAGACGTTACTTGCTGAGATGGCAATGTTAAAATCGATCATCGAGAACGATGGGAAGGCGTTGTATATTGTACCACTCATTGCGCTGGCATCTGAGAAATATGACCGTTTCTCGCAGTTTGCATCTCTTGGTGTCCGGGTGGGTATCTCAACAGGAGACTTTTCATCCAAAACAAAGGGGAACCAGCTTGGTGATCATGACATAATTGTTGTAACATCTGAAAAAGCGGATTCACTGATGCGGAACCAGACGGAGTGGATGCGGGACATCTCGGTGGTGGTGGTTGATGAAGTGCATCTGCTTGGTGATCCGCACCGCGGACCAACTCTCGATGTTACCATGACTAAACTCCGGCTGTTAAACCCGCGTGCGCAGGTCATAGCACTATCGGCAACAATAGGGAATGCCGCGGCGGTTGCCGGGTGGCTTGATGCGGAACTGGTGGTTAGCGATTGGAGACCTATCGAGTTGTTGGAGGGTGTGGGGTTCAAGAGTAGGGTTGTCTTCGATGGGGGGTGTCCTAATCGGGCAATCGACGCTCACACCGACTCTGACCCATCTATCAACATCGTGCTGGACACAATCAACGAAGGGAATCAGTGTATTGTGTTCCGCAGCTCTCGACCGTTTTGTGAGGCGTTCGCAAAGAAATTCAGTGAAAAAGAGAATCTGCGAGGTTTGTTGGCTCGGATGCTTGGCGCAAAACGGCGCAGCCAACTGGTGCGGCTTGCAGATAAGGTGGTTAAGACCAGCGAGAGTACTACGGCTGATTATCTGGCGGCGTGCATCCGTTCTGGTGTTGCGTTCCATCACGCCGGACTGACCTCGGCACAACGGCGGATAGTGGAGGATGGTTTTCGGCAGAACAAGATCATGATGCTGGTGAGCACCACGACGCTTGCGGCTGGACTGAACCTGCCTGCCAGACAGGTGATAATCAAGGAACATACCCGATATAACGGTTCGTGGATGGAGGAAATTCCTGTGATCGAGTATAAACAGATGGCAGGCAGAGCCGGGCGACCACATCTGGACGATCATGGTGAATCCGCACTCATAGCGAAGTCTGATGATGAGCTACAGACCCTTCTCATGAACTATGTTGGAGGTGAACCTGAAAACATCTATTCCAACCTTAATCATGCTGGCGTGCTCCAAACGCATGTTCTGGCATCCATCGTCACCGGATTTGCAGTAACCCCCAATAGTATTCTGGAACTATTCGGTGAAACATTCTATGCCCACCAGAACACCAGTCAGGACTTGAATTCAACAATCCGGGATTGTATTGATTTCCTACTTTTGCATGAGATGCTTCAGGAACCCGACACTATCACCTCTCAGGAACCCGATACGACTGGCTTTAGTGCCACTCAGCTCGGTGAACTTGTGTGCCGGTTGTATGTTGATCCGGCAACCGCCGCAACAATAGTTGATGGAATCAGGACTGCCGAGCACCGGGAGATGGAACTCACCGATTTTTCCATCCTGCAACTCCTCTGCACTACCGGAGACGTCCAGACCCGGCGCAACAAACTACCATTAGACCAGTTTATTTTTGAGCACGCCCGCGAGATCATCGACATACCCACCATACTTCTATCACTCACCACACTCCAAAAACCCGGATCACCCCCCACCGACAAGGATACGGAAGCAATCGCACAACTGGACGACGCTTTTAAGGAATCAGTCGTAAACGCTTCTATGCTGCTTGACTGGATCGATGAGATGAAGGTGGCTGAACGCAAACGCAAAAAAAGCAAGGATGACGAGTCCGCCCGTGGAAAAACGATCACGCAGAAGTTCGGGAATTATGAAGGGGACATCCATTCTCTCACATCATCTACCGAGTGGATCATGCACGCGACACAGGAGATCGCTCAAATCATCAATGCGGCACCAACCACCCAAAATCATGTGTGGGTGCTGGAACGCCGCGTACGGTATGGGGTTAAAGCCGAACTGATCGGTCTGGTTGGGGTAAAACACATCGGACGGGCATACGCACGCGGGCTATTCGATAGCGGCGTAAAAACACATGAAGACTTTGAAAACAATACATCGACATTACGAAAAGTGCTTGGCAATAAAACCATGGAAAAGGTGCTTAAAAATCTAAAAATACCTTTCCATCCATCATCAGAACCTGAAAGTACAGACCCATCCTGCAATTATCAAGCAACGCTCGAAGACTTCACACCGTTAACTAAGGGAGTGGTGTGACTTCCTCCCCGCGCTGGCAGCGGAGAAAGAACGGACGTGGCAGATCTCCGCCGCCAACCTCTATGATGCTATCTCCTTTGTGTAGCACCACATAAACCTTTTGTATTACGCTGGCTTGATTAGAAGAGATGATCCACGCCCGGGCTGGGACTCGAACCCAGGAAGATCTGGTGGATCTACCTGTTCTTCGGGCAGGTGCAGGCAGGCGGCGCATCGGCGAATGGTGCTGGTGCGCCGGTGAGCTGCACGCTGATTTTGGTTAATTAGCGCAAGTCACGGCGTCCATCACCCGCTCCACATCGACACCAGCCCACGCTGGCAGGCATACTATTTTGTCATACACATAATTCGAGTTCGGCATATCCCACAGTGGTTTGTAGTACTTGCGTAACTCTACGCCGGCTGCCGCAGCTCTGGTGATCACCTCTTCGCTGTTTTTGCAGAGGAAACAGACCTTGCTGTGTGTGCTCTCCTTCAATTCCTGGAACTTGCACGGCAGGTGATCACGGTAGTACTCTGCGATCCTTCGCTTTTCGGCGAGCATTTCGTCAAGCCGGTGTAGGTATTCGAGAGCAAACACGCACTGGATCTCTGTGATTCGGGCGCACAGATCTCTTAATTCCGCACATTGCTGTGCAAGATACCTGTCGTTTGTCGTGATGAACCCACCCTCACCTGCAGCACTCACAGGCTTCGTGGCTGCCAGCGAGAAGCACTCCATCAGCCCCCTGGATCCGACACCCTTCACCCCGAGCGAGTGGGTGGCATCAACGATGAACGGTCCACGATAGTCCTGGCGATCGATACTCCCGAATGTGTCGAGTGCCAGATGTGCGTCCACGTAACCACGACGCGGAACAGCCAGCCACGTGTCCGGATCGATATCAACATACACTGTCTTGTAGCCGGCTGAATCGGCAGCAATTCTGTCAGATCGCCAGTTGAAAGCGGGCATTGCGATGTATTCGTCAGCGTGTCTATTCTTCCGCATCACCCGCATCGCGATCCACAGTGCCGCCGTCCCAGAGCTGGTGGCGATCACATGGTCCACGCCGAGATACTCCTGCAGCTCGTCTTCAAGCATATCCCGGTACATGCCCTTTGTGTAGACTCGTGATTCAACGATATCAGCGATCCTCGGTTCGATTGCAGAGTAATCGATTGGTGGCGGTCTAAAATACGGTATGCTTATCATCGACAACACCTATCCTCTTTGCAGGAATCCCTGCCCATTTTTCTTTCGGAAGTATTCTTGTTCCGTATTTCACGAAAGATAAAGCTCCGACAGTAGAACGTGCTCCTATGATCACGTTCGGCATCAAAATGCTGCCAGCCCCAACACAGGCTCCTTTTTTGATGATAACTTTACCCCTCCGATCGTCAATCGTATTCAAAGAGTATATAGCGCAATGCGCACCTATCTGGACTTTATCTCCAATTTCAACGCCTGCATGTGCTCCGATGTAGGTCCCGAACCCGATGTCGGTTTTTCTGCCGAGCGTCAGGTTCTCCGGATGCGCCACCACCCAGCCCCAGCGTGTTGGGACGTTGTGCTCTATCTCGGGCGGCTGCCAATCTTTAAACCGGTCCACAATCGGTGACCTCCAGAATCCCGACGATCCTGTCTGTTGCACCTGGCTGGATATCGTCGAAGCTCCTGTTACGATTCCGATCTCCGATGTGGATGATCTGTTCCGGCGAAAGCCACATCGGGGCTTCGCAGACCATGCTGCTGCTGTTGCCGATGAAATACCGGCAGTTTTTCACGTGCCCGAGGAACTGTGGTCGCGGCATGTTACGAAATGTAAACTGGTCTCCGATCCGTTCGATAACGATCTCAGATCCCGGATCTCCGTTCGGGTAGCCCCAGAAGACAGTTACGTCCGGGTCGATCAGCTCCTCGATCTCATCCAGCTCCCGGTTGATCAGTTCAGGATCGTTTGTTGGCGGGTTGTACAGGATCAGGTCATACGGACTCAGGTCCGGCACCGGCTCATCGATCTCGATGTCGTCCATCGCTGTTGACCCTACATCGTACACGCATCCGACAGGTCGCCCGACCGCCTGCAGCATGTCGCACACAACCTTCTTTGCCGACGGTCCGTTGCAGAGATGGACCGATGCCATCAGGCTGATTGCGTGCCTGTAAACCTCGTCTTTGCAGACGGTCCCGACGTCTCCCGCATGGAAATGGATGATCGGGATGTTCAGTTCAAACGCGACAAGGGCTCCAGCCAGTGCCTCAGCACGGTCACATGGGATTATCATGAGGTCGTGCTTGACTGCCTGCAGGTATGAGCGGGCTTCCAGGCAGTTGCTTCCGATATCGAATTGTGGATCCAGTTCCATGAGGTGCAGACTGAAATCCGGGTGCGCCTCAAGCCTGTTGATCAGTGGCTGCAGCAGCCCGCGTTCTGCGCGGTGGCTGCTGACGATGCAGATGCGGGTCATGCCACCCTCCCTGCATTGACCATGTTAGCAATCTCCAGATTATGCCGATAGTCCACATCGATGCACTGTTCTGCAGGCAGTATGTACAAACCACCACTATCCTGGTAGAACGACTTGTTTTTCATGAACCGTTCGCGGTCAACGATATAAAATGCGCCGCAGGGGTCATAATGGTGATTCACAGCCGTGAGTGACGTTGCTTGTGTATCAAAGTACTTGTCAAGCGCAATCTGCAGGCTCATGCCGTACAGCAGCGGCGATGTCACCTGCAGCAGGCAGACCGTGTTGAATGTCCAGTGCGGTCCTTCGAGTGCGTATGCTGCATAGTTTATAGCGTTCTCGACCACAGCCTCCATCCGGGCATCATCCGTGCAGAGATCTTCCGGGCGGTTCAGGTAGTTGATCTCTTCCGATACGGCGATGGTGATCACGTTAACATCGTTCGTCGTCACAAGGATCTTCTCGATCCCGGCTTCTTTCGCGATCCGGACCGTGTTTTGCACAAGCGGCACGCCATTGAATCGAGCGGTGTTCTTTCCCGGGAAACGCTTTGAATTTTTGCGTGCCGGGATGACCGCCAGAACGCCATCATAGCTCATAGTAATTACCTCGCCCTATCAGTCTTTTTTGTTCGTGCTCACTGTAAAGTTTTTCATGCAATTTCTCACCCTCTCTGAGTCCTGTGATTAAGATTTCGTCAAGTGTACACTCCTTAGCAAGGTCGTAAATGTTTTTTTCCTGCATCTTCGGTATGTATATCCTGCCGTTATCACCGATCTCCATGATCTTGATGATGAAACTCACGACATCATCGATCTCTATGAAGTATCGCGTTGCATCCGGATGTGTGACCGTGATCTTCTCGCCAGTATCCCTCTGCCGGTCCCACACCTCAAAGCAGGATCCTGAGGATCCGATGAAGTTACCGAACCTGCAGGTCATGAAGTCGCATCCCCGATACACCCTGGCTGCCCAGAGCCAGATCCGCTCCTGCGCGAGTTTCGATATTCCATAAGCAGAGACCGGCTCAACGGCTTTGTCAGATGAGATCAGTATCGCTTTTTTGACGCCGGCTGCCATGCAAGCCTTTGCAACATTCATCGTGCCAGCGATGTTCGTCTCGAAAGTTGATTCGATGTTATATTCTGACAGATCAAGGTTCTTGTAGGCTGCTGTGTGGATGCAGACGTCACACCCCTTCATCGCAAAATCGAGTCGTTCCCTGTCGTTGATGTCGCCGAGCATGAGCCTGACGTTATCTCCTTTGAGTGCTGCGAGTCCTGATTCGTGGTTGTCCAGTGCCCGGACCGTATGTTTATCTGACAGAACCCGGACGAGTTCTCTGCCAAGACTGCCTGCAGCTCCGGTGATCAGGATAGTAGAAATTCGCCCACCTCCTCGAATGTCTTCGACCATTTTTCTTCGATTGGATCGGTCCCGGACAGCTTCACATGAACCTCGCAGAACGCAGCTCCGCACGTCTTCGCCCTTGTCAGGACCTCAAATCCGCTGGTGTGGTCAGATACGCCTGCGAATATCGGTGCGCCAGGATATGCTCCTATGGTGAAGTGTTGCGGGGTGAAATCGTAATCATCCGGAGATGCCGGATACTTTGGCACGCAGTACAGGAGCTGTACCTGCGGGACATATCGTACCTCGATGCTGTATAGCTGCTGGACATATTTTATGCCGGTGTAGTGGTCGTCTGTCGAGATCAGGACCGGCACACCGACCTCCAGCGCCCGGTTCACAAGTTTGATGTTGTAGTTATCCGCGTAGCGGATCTTTATGAGCGGGCAGCCCATCTCTGCGATCCAGTCCACGGCTCTCGGAAACATCGGTGTGAATATCACCGGCTGCCCGATCTTCTCTCCATAATCGAAGAGTTCCTGTGCGTCTTTTTTGGTGAGCATCCGTTTCTTAAGCTCTGCTCGTAATGGAGAGTCTCTGATCACGTTGTTGTTGTATATCTGGAACTTGGCGTAATCGCATAACGCCCACCGGCTCTTATTGATCATCGCTTTCGCCTGGTTGAGATCGTCCCAGTTGACTCCGCATTCTGCAATTACCTTCATGTTTCTACCTCGTAGTGTCTTGCGCCCCTGAACGATACATCTTTCTCGAAATATAATCTTCTGAAATCTTCTATGAGCCGTTCAGACTCTGCAACCGGCATATTCGTATGTTTCTGGTGGTCCTTGATGAGATCCCAGTTCGCCGCAAATAGAAGGAGGTAATAGGATTTCGTATCGATATCTGTGAAATTAACGGTCATCAGGTCGCTGTTCTTGAATTTATCGAAAAAGTCTCCGGGACCTTCGAGCAAACCCTCCTCACTGGCTTGATAATAGAGCGGGCTGCCGGGATACGGTGTCACGGGTCGTATGGTCCGCAGTTGGTCGTATGTGTTGTATTCCTTGATGAATGCAACATTCCCACTGAGCGATTCCGGTGTGTCTCCGGGAAGCCCCCACAGGAAGTTCAGCCCAAAGCCAATCCCGATCTCTCTGCAGATCTCGGCAGCCTTGACATTTTCTTCAACGGTTGTTCGCTTGTTCATCCGGTCAAGCACATCCTGCGATGATGACTCAAAACCGATGTTTATGAAGGTGCATCCGCTGTCCTGTAAGAGTCGTGCCATCTCCTCACTGAACTTATCGACCCTTGCGTTTGCAGAGAATTTGATGTCCAGTTCCTGCAGTGCGGCACATAACTCGAACGTCCTGCTTTTTGATGCTGCGAACAGCTCATCATTCATGAAATAGCAGTTCACACCGTACCTCTCCTTCAGGATCTCAATCTCCTCGATGACGTTCTTAACGCTCCTGAACCGTATGCCCCTTTCCATCCGATAGCAGAATGAGCACCGGTCCGTGCATCCTCTGGATGTGATCATGCCGAAGGTTCGGTCACCTGGTTCCATGCCCCAGAGCGAAAGGCAGTTTGTGTACCTGTCCATCGGGAAGAGATCCCATGCGGGAAACGGGATGCTGTCAAGATCGCGGATTGGCTTCAGTCCTTGGGTGCCATACACGAACTTACCATCGCTGAACGCGATCCCATGGACCGACTCTGGGGATCCACCCTCCACCTTGCACCTGAGCAGCTCAACAATCGTCTCCTCTGACTCCCCGATGCACACGATATCCGCAGGGGTGTTGTTAAGCATCCACCCGGGTATCGGTGATGGACCCGGACCGCCGATCACGAGCCACGCGTTCTTGCAGTGCGCATCGATCACCTGCAGCAGCTCCTCAACGGTCTCCTTGAACCGTGCCGCAAGGAACCCAACACAGATCAGGTCGAACTCACGGCAGTCCAGATAGTCTGCCAGCTGCCTGTTCGTGTAATGGAATACGTCCATGCAGAACGTTGATACGTCAGCACCATCCTGCTGCAGCATGGCTGCCAGATATGCCGGACCGAGCGGAAAGTGGTTGTCCTTTTGCAAAAGATCATGGATTATAAATAATACATTTCCTTTCATTTAAATGCCTCCAACATATTCAAAACGAACTGGTCTGCATCCGACATTTTTAACTCATGTTCCCAAATAAAAAAAGATTCCCAACCATATCTATTATAATGGCGTTTGCGATATTCAAGTGTTGCCGCCTCTTGTATTTTTGGGTTCAATGATGGGTTGTGCCAATAATCACCAAATATTTCAACTATAATCTTCTTTCCATTCGCCTCAATGAAATCGGGGTTGAGTTTTCTATTGTCTCCTATCCATAAACTACCATCTCCGACATAATGGAATGGCAAGCTATGTTTTGTGCAAATGTCTTCAAAAACCATCTCGGGTTGTGTTTTGTGTCTTCTTTGATTGCGTGCTATACCAAACTCATCGAGTCTATTTGAGATCGTTTTACGAGATACCCCACATGTATCAGCTATTTGCGTCGCGCTCAAGTTCTCTACACAGTATAAATTGTGTAGATCGTCTTTGCTAATATCTATATCTATATATCGACTACTACGCCCCCCTCTATTTGAACTCCTGTCTACGTCTATTCCAATATCGTTGATACGTCTTTCAATCGTGGAGATGCAGACATCACATTTCGTGGCAATTTCACTCAGGGTCATTTCTTTATTTACATACAAATCATAAAGATCGCTGTCTTCTATACCAATGTCAATAATGTTTCCATCGCTCTTGAATCTGCGTTTGATACCAAACCGGTCCATACGATTTAAAACGACAAAGTTGCTAACACCATACATATCGCCTATTTTATAAGTTGATAGATTCTCTTTCCAATACAGTCTATATAATTCTTTCTTGTCTATTTTAAATGTAGTTAACGCGTCCGATATCGTTCTGCTCTTTATTCCGAATTCCTTAAATCGGTTTGCAACGGTTCTACTGCTAATACCCATCTTTTCTGCAGTCTGTTGTATGGATAAGCCTTCTTCCAAATACAGTTTAGATAAATCGTCTTTATTGATAGGTATTCTGAATCCTTTATTACTATGTCCCTTCACAAATCTACGCGGCACCCCCTTTTTATCCTTATCTTCGATTAGTGTGCCGCATCCACAGGCGCATGGGACGAGGGTCATCCAACCACACCTCGTAAGAGGTCAGGGTTTACGAAGAGGACTCTTCCCATATCGGGTTTTTGAGCTTCCATTTCCCACCATCATCCACATCAACAAAGAACAGGTCCTGGTTGTAGAAACTGTCCACGATCTCATGGAACACCTCTTCAGTATAGCCGGTGAATTCGAGGAAGTCTGCCAGTGCAACCGGATCGAGTTTGTGATCATGCTCCCTGACCAGTTCGATGGCTTCCTCCCTCGTCATCCTGCCTTCGCGTATCCAGTTGCTGCAGACGTCAGTGATGCGGGCGTGACCGTACTTCGGATACTTCAGCCATGGATGCACCAGATATCCTGCGGAATCGATCTGATCGTAGTTTTCGACAAAGCCCTCCCGATTCCATTCCCCTGTGTCATCGAGCGTCTTGAACCCCCGAGATCTGGCGAGTTCCATGTTCTCATACCCGCTCCACGGCACATAGTAGCTGAGATATTGTGGGTCAAGCTTAGCTCCCTCGATCTCTTCCGCTGTCGGATAGATGAACGGTCGTATCTCTTTCGTTGACACCCCTGCATCGAGCCAGAACGAATCAGGGACCGGTGCCACTGCCGCATTGTTTATCTGGTTCAGAGCAGATGGCACGTCCTCGGCGTTGGGACCCCCGTATGTAGCGGACACATTCTCGCCATACCAGATCAGTGGGATCCCAAGTTTGATTCCCATCTGTAAGGGGAATGCGTATACCGCTTTATCCCACGCAATCGTCGGAGAGCCAAGTTCCTCGAATGCGTGCCGCATTATCTTTCTGGCTGCCCGCCTGTTCAGCGACAACGTGATGATGTCACACCCGAACGCATCGCTGATGTTCTCTTTGTTCATCCTGCCTGTCTTTGTCCACGATATGTTGTCTATCGACACGAGCAGCGGGTTCATGTACAGCCTTTCCTTCAGCGTGTATACCTGGAAGTGCGAATCCTTCCCGCCGCTGACTGTGATGATGCAGTCGTAGTCATCGCCGTTACTGCCGCGGTATTTGTCGCATACGGCTTCCAGTTCTCGCCAGCGTTTATCCCAATCTGTCCACTTCTGCCGTTGTTCATGGCTCTCACACGCAGAACAGGTGTCACCATGAAATCTGATCCCTGGTCGCGTGTCAGGCATAACGCATCTGTTGCAGTATTTCATTTAGTCACGTCCATAGTTTCAGCCAGTCAGCGAAATGCATGTTTTCGATGACGTCCGGGTCGTCGATGAAGCCGCCGCCGGTGCAGTTGATCGTCTTCAGTCCGGTGAGCTCGTGACAAACTTTGAAATGACGTACAGTGTTCTTCATGAAATCGTTATGCGCAATGTCGGTGTAGCACTCGGTGCCGAAAAACGAGTGTGTGTGAGATCTGTAACATTTCTCGAAGATCTCATCCTCGTTTTCATACAGGGGTAAAAGCCCTTTGTAGTATGGCGTATCCCTGACCGGGAAATCCGGTTTGAATGCGAAGTCAAGACCGATGAGCGCGATCGGGTTGCATCCGATGTATCGCAGTACATTCCATGAGAACGATCCGCAGTTGTCCATACAATCGAGCACGTTCATGCTCGGGAACAGGTGTGAGAGGGTTACCAGTGTGTTCTGATGAGGGAGGGATGGGCTCGTGTTCTCTAATATGTAGAAGATTTTCTCGCCCTTCCAGCGCTCCAGTACCACCTGATCGATTTCCAGCGAAAACACGCCCGTGATAGAATCACTGAATTCATCCACGATGTCGTGATCTATGAACTCCATCATCTTCGGATGGATGTCGATCATCGTAACGTAATCCGGGATCACGCCGGCATCAAGGCACCACTTAAGACTGTGTGCTGTGGTCACGATCACGCCTTTACGCTCCTGGTAGAACGCTGATTCGTGCAGCATCTGCAGATGATCCAGCTCAAGCAAACTTGGTCCGGCAGCTATCACCAGTCCTGGCGTGCACGGTGGGACGCCGTTCTCGATCAGCACGTTGAACTCAGCGTTTGCTTTTCTGTGGATTGGCATCTCTACTCCCATTTCGCAAGCCAGTCCTGTAACCACATATTCTCAACCGCCTCGTCATCGAGGACCCCGCTTCCGGTGCAGTTAATAGTTTTTATTCCTTTATTATTTTTGTATTGTTTAAACATTATCAAACTTGACTCAGCGAAACTATCATAACAAAAATCTGTGTAACAGTTTGTACCAAAGAATGAATGAGTATGGAATCTGTAGCATGCTTCCATCATATCTTTTTCTGTTTTATACGACGGTCTAAATGCGTTGTAATATGGCGTTTTTTGGACGGGAGTGTCCATTTTGAAGCTGAGATCGAGTCCGATTAGTGCAATTGGATTGCATCCGATATAACGGGCAACGTTCCACGCAAAACCTCCATCATGTGCGCAGGCATCGAACTCAGTCATATCCGGAAACATACGCGTCATTATACCCTGTACGTTTGGTATGGATAATTCAGGTATGATCGGCATAAAAAAGTATTTTTTCCCTACCCATGCGTCAAGTACGTCGTGATCAACATATGCCGCTAATATTCCAGTCACGTCGTTGAGGTGATCTCGAACGATATCATGATCGATAAATTCGATCATGATTAACTCGCCATCAATCAGCGTAAAATAATCAGGAATAACACCTGCATCGAGGCAGTCTTTTAACTTGTGTGCCGTGGATATGATTATGCCTTTCTTTTCTTTGTAGAATGCAGAATCCTTAATAAGTTTTAGCTGATCAAGATCATCAACGCTTGGACCTGCACCGACAACTATTGCAGGTGTGCCCGGAGCAACTGTATTTTCAATACATCGTATATCAGGTATATCTGCCACCACATCTTTAAGGAAGTTCTCGTAAAAATTGTTCAACCACATGGGGAGATACGATACGATGGTTACGTTATTTATCATCTGCATTTTTGATGCGGTTTTAGGAAGACTGAAAAGATGTTCTATCCACTGCTGATAGTTGTGGAATCGTTCAAAAATATCCTGCCACGTTTCACCATGTTCTTTTCTCATATCGTTGAAAGAGTTCCAGTACTCATCGCTTACACTTGGTATGTGCCGGTCTTTTTTAGGAGACTCAGACGGGGTTTTCTTATATTTATGCATTTATGCCACCCCATTGTAAAAATCTGTTAATTTCATGCAGGCAACCCCTTCACCCCCGATCACGCCACCCTCAGTGCAGTTGACAATTTTAATTCCGTTTTGTTTGGCGAACCTGAAGTGATCCATACTGCAGAATAAATAATCGCGGAACACATCATCGGAATAGCACACAGTACCAAACACCCCATGGCGGTACGGTACGAAATGTTTTTTGATTTCATCAATGTCTTCGCAGCATTCCTGGTACATCTTGAAATATTGCGTTTCTTCAATCGGCAGGTCTACCGGGTATGATAAATCCACTCCAACAAGAACAATTGGGTTGCAACCCAATTCAAATGCCGTGCACCAACCCACACTCGCGCAGTGTCCCGCGGTCACCATCTCGGTTTTATCAATGATCGATCTAAGTACATATGAAACGTTGGGAGCCACCACCTCAGGTATCATCTGAACAAAAAAATATTTATCGCCACGCCATCTTTTCACAACTGTAGGATGAGTCGTCACGCACATTATAGCGGAAATATCGTCACGGTACTCGTCGATTATATCATGATCTATGAAGGGGAGTATTTTATCAGACGCGTCCGATATAAGCACGTAATTGGGTATGACACCGGCTTCGAGGCAGTCTATCAAAACCTTATCAGTTGCAAATATCAGACCGTCAAAACCACTGTTGGCGATCACGTCGAGATGTTTATTACGATATAGGCTCGGTCCGGCACCTATAACAAGTGCAGGTTCGTTTGTTTTCGGGATGTCTTTAATGTCTTTTCCATTCTTTATCTCTGCGATATTTTCAGATAATGCCTTTAACCATATCGGCATTAGTTTCGTAACTGTAGCTGTGTTTGAAATCATGTTTGGATTGATTTCTTTCGGCAAATTCATCACTTCTTTCACGGGCAACGGGTATATGGCAAGTTGGTGAAAAAATTCTTTCCATGATAGACCGGATTCTATTCGGATGCCATCGAGAATTTTTCTATCGTCCACAATAGCTTCTCTGGTAAGCGATGTCATCAGTCTGGCAGAACCCGTCTTGTTAGACATGTACACATGTACGTGGATATATTATTTAAATGGCGGGTTGTTTATTTCTTTAAAAATGTAAAAGATTACAAAGTTATCTTTTTAAATCTTTTGTCGGTGAGCCAATCATTGAATTTCATGCAGCGGACCCCTTCACCCTCAATCGCTCCACCTTCAGTGCAGTTGACGATTTTACAACCCATATCTGACGCTGTTTTGAAATGGGCTAATGAGCAAAACAAATAATTTTCAAAAACAGGGTCAAAATAACAGTCGGTGTCAAACACACTGTGGTGATAATTCTTGTACTGTGCATCTATCTTTACCTCATCACCATTGAATGCCCTGTAGTATCGGTCATAATACCAGGTCTCTTCTTTCGGCACGTCTGAGGGATACGATAGATCCAGCCCGATCAGCCCAATGTCTCGACATCCGATTGTGTAAGCAACCGACCACCCGACGCTGGATGAATGCCCTGCAGTGAACAGTTCGGTTTTTTTCAGCAGGAGGTGTAACATGTAACTCACGTTTGGAATGGCGTCTCCATCGATTGCATTTGAGAACCAGAATATGTTGCCATTCCATCTATCTACAACAGACGGGTGCGCCATTAAACACATAATTGCACCCATCGAATCGGAGAATTCATCAACTATATTGTGATCTATGTACTTCAATATTTTTTCAGATCCATCCAGAACCATGATGTAATCCGGTACCACACCATGATCCAGGCAATCTTTAACTGCTCGATCCGCTGCAAAAATTACTCCATCGAATTCTTTTTCTGACAATAATTCAAGGTGTCTTCTTCGATACAGACTGGGTCCTGCACCAATCACAAGTGCTCTCGAATCGCTCTTCGGGATGTCTCTGATGTCCTTTCCATTTCTTACATTCTCGAAGTTTTTACTGATGTTTTCCATCCATGTTGGCAACAGGTTGTTGATGGTATTGATGTTGACGTGTGTGGTGGGGTCAACCTCGCTTGGTAGGGACATTATGGTATTGACCATTTCCGGGTATGTTGCAAGCTGGTGGACGAATTCTCTCCACTTGAGACCATGTTTTTCGCGGATGGATTGTAGGACTCTCCAATCTGTTTCGTCCAGATTCCTGAAACACGCTGAGATCGGTCGCATGGGATAGCATATGCTATCAGCATCATTTAAAGCTGAATGGCAAAAAAATCAAAGGTGATTGAGACGACCTGCCTCAACCATCATAATATTGCACGAAAACGTCTATGTTGGCTCTGCTGGCACACCCAACAAGGTAGTTGCTCGCGTCAATCGTGAATAGCGGATTATCAACAGATCCCATCATTCCCTCGGGGATCTGCCGCACATCGTCGAATTCCCCTATCCTGAAGGGTACTGTCAGCTTCTTGTTCGATGTTGCAGTCGCCAGTGTTGTGACCGATGATGCGCTGTTCGACGCAAGGTATAGTGTGTTTGTCGCGCCAGCTGCATGGTGTAGGTTGACCGCCTTAATGAAGGTGAAGAACCTCTGTTTGTTGTCTGGCACCGCCCCTATACCGAAGCTCGTAGTCCCGGCTGCGCTACCAATAACAACATTCTTGGATTTTAGGTCAAACTTATTCGCCATATCGTATTCCTCCAAGAAATTAAACGATGAGTGATTGCTCACTCATCATAATACGTCGCAAAGACGCACATTGCAGGTCCACTGCGGACGATCAAGCTCATCCAGCCACTACCTGTAACACTCATAAGCGGATGTTCAAGCGACGGTTTACCTGGCATCGTTCTTGTGTGTGGGTGCGGATAGTTACAAACTCCCGTAACAGCAGACACTCTTGCAATCCTTATCGGAAGTTTTGCGCCCGCTGACACAACGGCGGCTGTTGGTGTCGTGGCTGCTGTCTGTGAAGCGATAAGTACCTCAACAGTGCTACCGGCACCAGATCCCACCGGATCACTCTTCTCGACCTTCAGGTACGTTAGGAATCTGGTCTTACCTGAATCGATGGTCCCGCCGATGTTGGTCAATGTACCACTTGCAGCGGTCTTGATCATCCATGTCTTCAGGTTATGTCTGTTTGCCATACTTAACTCCTGAGTGATTGCTCACTCATCATAATACGTCGCAAAGACGCACATTGCAGGTCCACTGCGGACGATCAAGCTCATCCAGCCACTACCTGTAACACTCATAAGAGGATGTTCAAGCGAAGGGCTATCTGGCATCTCTCTCATGACGTTGTGTGGATAGTTACCAACGGTTGTCGCAGCCGATGCTCTTGCAATCCTTATCGGAAGTTTTGCGCCCGCTGACACAACGGCGGCTGTTGGTGTCGTTGCTGCTGTCTGTGAAGCGATAAGTACCTCGATGGTGCTACCACACCCAGATCCAACTGGATCACTCTTCTCGACCTTCAGGTACGTTAGGAATCTGGTCTTACCTGAATCGATGGTCCCGCCGATGTTGGTCAATGTACCACTGGCAGCGGTCTTGATCATCCACGTCTTCAGATCATATTTATTCGCCATATCGCAGCACTCCTTACGTTGACACGTCCAGCTGTGCCTTGTTCTTCAGGTAACTACCTGTACCGAACGCCATTCCGTACATGGCGAGGCAGTCCTTGCCGACGTCTCTGGTCTGCTTCTCGATCCTGACATCGGTCTTCGGGATGAACAGCCACGGGCTTGGCAGAACCATTGCAGGCATATCGCCCACGAGCATCGGTCTGAGTGTCAGCACCGGCTTCTCCTCTCCATTGAGCATGTTTGGCTTCACAGCCATCGCGAGCGGTGGCGTTCCGTACAGCTCCTGCGTCAGGTTATCGAGTGCCGTGACAAGCAGTAGCGAGTCCTCTTTGATCGTGAAGTTTGCTGACGATGTGTTGCCGCAGACCCAGTGGGTGAAACCCTCGTTGGTCGCGTTTGGCGCTGTAGTATACGTCAGCCCCCAGTCCGGAACAGGGATGTATGTGCCAGTCCCTGAGCTGTACACCCTTGACGTGTTCAGTCCCACCATCTCGGGTCTGATCGAGTCAACACCGAACTGCGTGTCTACTGCGTACCTGCCGCCAAAGCTCTTTGGCTCGAAGTACTTCTTTGCTGCTTCCGCTGCGAATACGATGTACCCGATGTGGTATGTCAGCATCTTCCGATGAATCGTGCTCTGGGTCAGAACCAT
>DAOVGO010000110.1 GCA_030672345.1 Methanosarcinales archaeon
CGGGCGAGATCTGTCACACCGGAATGGAGCATTGGCATGCGCAGTTCTATGCCGTTTAATCGTGCAACCGCAGCATCCCGCTCAACCTGATCAGGTAGTGCGAGCAGATCCTTCTCCAGCTCACGGTCAAGCCTCCCGTCGTCAAATGCCTGTTCATATCGCTTATATCCGGCAAACAACTCGTCTGCGCCCTGCCCGGTCAGCAGCACCGAAGCGCCATCTGTGTGTGCACATCCTGATACAAAGTACATACACAGCCCAATTCCGACCGAAACCGGATTTGTGCTCTTGATTGCGCGCATCACAGGCAGGAGCGCTGACCCGATATCTGCCTGGGTGCACTTACAGAGGTGCAGCCGGTCACGCAGTCCAAGCAGTGTTGCTGCCTTTTCTGCCTGTTTTATGTCATGAGAGCCGCACATCCCGATCGTATACAATCCGATCTCAGGATTCATCGATGCTGCAACAGCTGCGATGAGCGAACTGTCGATGCCGCCTGAAAACGCGACGCCGGAGCAGCCATGCATACACAGCCGCACCGAATCCCTGATACGGTCCATGAGCCTGTGCGCGATTTCGGTTTCTGATTCTGATTCAGATCCATGGTCGCTGTTGTACCGCATCATCAACCGTTCACCTCACACCGCTCACGATCTGAACCGTATTATACGCGCAGACGGATTTTTCGATCGAATTAAATCCGGCATACCGGACCATCGAAGATAAATCCCTTTTGACAAAGTCTTTTGCCGTTTCTCCTTCCACAAACATCCAGATATTGAACAGACACCTGATCAGTTTATTTTTGGGATGTGCATAATCAAGGACCGCGATCTTCCCACCCGGCTTTACAACCCGCCGCATCTCGCAAAGCACATTCATCCGCACCTGATGCGGCATCTCGTGCAAGCCGAATGTTATGGATGCGCAGTCAAAATATTCGTCGTCGTAAGGAATCTCCTCTGCATTCGAGAGAAAGAACCGCACATTATCCTTTTTCCTTTTCTCTGCTTTTTTAAGCATCTTTTCAGACAGATCAACACCAACCACCTTTCCATCAGCCCCGACCATCTCTGCAACCATCGCACAAAGCACCCCTGTACCGCAGCAGACGTCCAGAACTCTCATGCCCGGCGTTACCCCCATCGCATCGATGACAGATGTCCGCATCATCCTCAGACCCCGCTCTCCGCCGATGAAGAAGGAAAGAGATCTGACAAGAGGGTCGTACATGAATGCGATCCTGTCGCAGTCGTCCCTGTAATGCTTCGGTCTTCTCACATCCGGAATTGTGTTTCAGGCGGGCATATAGTTAACCCGGCGCAACGTACACTTTGCATCCCCGCGCAAAAACGCCTTTTGCACAAAGGATAATCATCGTTGAGCCCGAATAACCTGCCATGCTTCAGCGCATCTACGAACGCATCTATGAATACTGGCTGCGCTCTCAGGTCTCCGGGCGCAACATGCCAGCCGGACTGACGCTCGTGATGACAGAGAGCGATGTTTCCTCGCCATGTGGAATCGAAAAACTGCGATCCTTTGTTTTGTGGTGCGCAGATCTTGGCATCGAATCGCTCATCGTTTACATCGCTGTGATCGTAGATAGGGATATGTTAGGGGACGCGACCTCGCAGATCGTTGATAGGCTGGCTAAAACCGATCTGATCGCAAGGATGTATGTCAGGGACGATCACGGGGCAAGGATGATCTCTATAGACCGGGATAAAGACGGGGACACGGATTACAGGGTCAAACTCGATATCTCAATCGGGTATGGGGGAAAACTCGAGCTTACCGATGCGATAAAAGATATTTTAACGAAGGTGGAGGCTGGAGAAATCGATTTAGATGATATCAATACGGATATGATCGAATCTCACCTCATCTTCAAATACAAACCGGATCTGGTCATCCGTGCCGGTGGAAAGTACCTGACCGATTTTTTGATATGGCAGACAATATATTCTGAATTATATTTCACAGATGTGAATTTTGCCGAGATGCGAAGACTGGATTTCCTCCGGATCATACGGGACTATCAGAAGCGCCAGCGAAGGTATGGGCGGTGAAGCCCGCAAACCTCCAACCCCCACACCACAACATTTAAAAGCGATCAATCCGTATATCGCATGTTGCCGCGGAGGCAACAGAAGGAGGCATCACATGTCACAAAGTACAGGTTTGGTAACCGAACGATATGATCCGAAAGGCATGCGTGCGCATGCATTCCATTTATTTTCGTGTGTGACTCTTATCATCACTGGCTGGTACATGGCAAAGCAGTTCAACATGTGTACGGTGATGGAAGCATCAGCAAACGCATGGCAGCTCATCCCGTATGAGACCGTGCGCCTGTTCCACATGTTTGCCGCGCTCATATTCATCATGGCAGTCTGGATATTTATTCCATACAATCTGATCACGAGCGGGCATCTTCTCTCAGAGATATTCTTCATACCTGATGCGATCCAGCTGAAGAATCAGTTTCTCAGTCTCTTTAACAAGGCAGAGTATCCGCGATTCGTCATCGTTGACGAGGAGTCGGGGCATTACAAGAACAAACTGCACCCGTTCATCAAACTGATGGTGATTCCTGAGAACATTGCAGTCGTCCTGATCGTCATATCCGGTGTGATCATGTACAATCCCGAATTCGCTATCTGGCAGACTGTTGTCGAACCGGCGATTCTCGCGGGCATTGGATATGTATCTCCATTGTTCAACATGTCCCCGATCGGGTTTGTGCGCACGATCCACCTGTGGGCGATGTACTGGTTCATAGTCGAGCTCGTGCTGCATTTCGGATTCCTTGGAATGGATCCAAGAACCATGAAGTACTTCAAGGCAATCTTCGTGAACGGCAAGGAGGATATGGATCAATATACAGAGATCATCAGAGAGCCGCACGAAGAGAAGCCAGCCAAGAAAGGAAGACATCCACTGGTCGTTCTGAAGTGAAAATAAAAGGAAAAGCATGGATATTCGGAGATGACATCGATACCGATGCGATCATCCCTGGCAAATACCTGCGTACCACCGATCTGCAGGTATTTGCCGATCACGTGCTCGAAGGCATCGACCCCGAATTTGCAGGAAAGGTTGGAAAAGGGGATATCATCGTCGCTGGCAGGAATTTCGGATGCGGGTCCTCAAGAGAGCAGGCAGTGCTTGCGATCAAACAGGCTGGCATCGGATGCGTCGTAGCAGCAACGTTCGCACGTATTTTTTTCAGAAATGCCATAAATATCGGTCTTCCGATTGTTGAAATCGGAACGACGATCTCCTGTGAGCCAGGGGACGTAATTGAGATTGATATCGAGAATGGTACCGTCAGGGCAGGGAATTGCGAATATTCCGGGACAAAGATGCCTGATTTCCTGCGCGAGATTCTGATGGATGGGGGTCTTGTTGCCCACCGCAAGAAAGAGTCTGTGAAGGCGCGGTTCGGCAGGCGGTCAGCCGCATATTCAAAGAGCAGCATTTTAGCGAATAAGGATCACCTGAATCTGATCGTTGATCTAACTGCACCGAAGAGATCTGATAAGGTGCTTGATATCGCAACAGGTAACGGATTTCTGGCGTTTGAGTTCGCAAACCGGGTTTCCGAGGTCACTGGCTGCGACATGACCCGCGACATGATTGATATTGCAGAAAGCATTCGTGATGACAGGAAACTTGCCAATGTCACTTTTGAGATGATGGATGCCGAATCTCTCAGGTTTGCGGACGGGTCTTTCGATATCGTATCCTGTAGATTCGCATTCCACCATTTCACGAACCCGGGAAAAGTGATATCAAAGATGGTTCGTGTCTGCAAGGACCGCGGAACGATCGTGATCGTGGACGGGCTTTCGTCTGAGGATGCTGCAAAGAGCAAGTATCACAACGAAATCGAGCAGATCCGTGATCCGTCTCATGTCCGGCTGTATCCGCAGTCAGAACTGGAAGGAATGTTTCAAGATGCCGGACTGGAGATTGTTCACGCAAGAAACTGGGATGCTGACTTCTATTTTGATGAATGGATTGGCATCGCAGACCCGGGAGGTGAGATTGCCGAGCAGGTTCGGCGTACGATGATCGATTCGATCAAAGACGACAAAACAGGTCTTAACGTTCGTTTTGACGATGACGGGAGATTGCTTTTTACATACAACACGGTGATTCTGGTGGCTGAAAAGAGTGCAAGGTCAGGGTCGTGAATCGCCGGACCACATCCCATATCCTTCAGGTATCCACAACCACCTGCACCACATATCCATAATCGGTTCGCTCGATCAGCATATCGTGGAAGGTGACTGCCTTTACCCCGACATCGAATCTGTGCCTGCCAAGGTCGATTTTTTCACCAGTTGCATGCGCTCTGAGATTATACAGATCACCATGCCGCTCGATTTGCTCCACATCGAACCTGCCGAACACGATCTCTTCAACTTCGAATAAATATAATAATTCTGATAGGAAATCGTACAGCAGCTCCTCGCAGTCATCAGCATCAAGATCGATATCAAGCGTTGTCACCAGCCGTACTGTGTCGGTATCGATCATCGCGCCAAACATCGCAATCGCGGCGTACTCAAACGCCTCTTCGATCGTTTCTCCTGAGGCGCGGAACTTGACATCGGCGGGATGATCGAGATATTCGATATGATTGTGGTTGTTTGGTTGCATTTAGTTCGCCTCGTTTGTCTCCTAAACATTCTTGAGCGCGGCTTTGATCAGTTCTCCGACATCATGGATCGGTTCTGACCGGAGCGCCCCGTGTACGGCAGCCTCTGCCGCGGCTCTCGTGTATCCGAGTGAGATCATGCCGGCTATGGCAGAGCTTGCAAGATCCGGTGGCTGCCCCGTTTCTGCTGGCACTTCTGTTATTTTGTCCTTCAACTCGAGAACGAGCCGTTTTGCGGTCTTTGTCCCGATGCCGGAGATGCTGCTCAGCCGACTGATGTCTTCGCTGTACACGGCAGATTTGAATTCATCAAAAGATATCCCGGATAATATATTCAAAGCAACATTCGGTCCAATCCTCGATGCTCTGAGCAGCAATTTAAAGAACCCCAGTTCCTCGATCTTCAAGAATCCATACAGCATGAGCGCATCCTCCCGCACATGGAGATGGGTGTGCAGTTGCACCTGCCTTCCCGGTTCTGGCAGCGCGCTGAATGTGGACGCTGGGATGTGTATCTCATACCCGATGCCGCCGACATCGATGACTGCGCGGTCTGGTGATTTCCTGTCGAGGATTCCTGTGATGTATGCGATCATAAAAACGCCATCCTTCATAACTCACGTGTTAATTACCCATATCTTCCGGGTCATGGAATAAACCTGTGACTCCGGCAATCTTATCCGGCGGTCCAATGACAACAAGCACATCGCCAGCACAGACGTGCATGCCTCCATGTGGATTGGATCGCATCTGCGAGTTCCGACGTATCGCCAGCAGTGTGACGCCATATCTCTTCCTGAGTCCAATCTGATCTAACGTCTTTCCAACTGCGGGTGCGCTTTCACCAACCCGCAGCGTGGCGATTTCGACATCCGGAAGATGGAGTTTCAAACCTGGAAAAGGTGTCGGCTCTCTTGAAATGCTTCGAAATATCTCGTAGCCATCTGATCGCACTTCAGCGATGAAGCTCTCGATTTCATCCCTGGGTATGAGGTATTTCACCAGAACCCTGGTAAATATCTCCACAGATGTCTCAAACTCCTCCGGAATGACGTCATCGGCTCCCAGTTCATACAGTGGCTTCATCTCCTGGAGATAGCGCGTTCTTACAATGATATGAACCTTCGGGTTAAGTCTCCTGGCGATTGCGGTGATTCTGCGGGTTGCTGCAGGGTCTGAGATGGCTATCACCACAATTCTTGCATCCTTGATGTCTGCGTGCTGAAATACCGCCTCGTATGTTGCATCGCCATAATAGATTGGCTCACCCTTTGCCTGTTCTGCCATTACCATCTCAGGGTCCATCTCAACGATTACATGAGGGATACCTGCTACCCTGGCGGCTCGTGCTACATTTCTACCGTTCGCGCCAAAGCCGATGATGATGAGGTGGTCTTTTTTGCGAACACGATTTATCTCAGGCACAGGATACAAGCCTGATATCAACCTTTCCGGCAGTGGTAACCGCATTGCAAGGTCTGCGATGCGAGGTGCCAGTGCTATACAGAATGGTGTCGCAGCCATCGTCAACACAGAGACGGTCAGAAAAAACTGATAGATATCCCCGGCAAGCAGACCATGCTCAACGCCGGTCCTTGAGAGGATGAAGGAGAATTCACCGACCTGGCAGAGTGCAAAACCAACTAAAATCACAGTGCGGAGTGGGAATCCGAGTAAAAAAGCTACAAAACAAGCGATGCTGGCTTTTAATGCCAGAAAGCAGAGAACAATCAGCAAAATGAGCCCGGGCTGATGGAAAAGAAAATCGAGATCCAGCAGCATGCCAATAGAGACAAAGAAGAAGCTCATAAAGACATCGCGGAAGGGTAAAACATTACCGAGTGCATGATGGCTATATTCTGATTGGGAGATGATCAAGCCTGCCAGAAATGCACCCAGTGCAAGGGAAAGTCCCATACTGGCGGTCAGGTACACAACTGCGAGGCATATCGTAAAAATGCTCAGCAGGAACAGTTCCGGGCTCCGCGTCCTTGCGACCTGATACAACGCCCGCGGCACAACCCATCTGGCACCAACGATCACCAGCAGGATGATACCGACTCCTTTTGCCACAAGGATGATGAGGGACTCGCCCAGATTCCCGTTTGCTCCAGCCAGTAGAGGCGTGAACAACATCATTGGAACGATGATAACATCCTGGAAGAGCAGGATGCCAAGAGTTGTTCTCCCGTGGGGGCTGTCAACTTCAGCCCTCTCCTGAATGAGCTTGAGCACGATTGCCGTGCTGCTGAGAGCTATAAGAAATCCTATGAAGATCGATTTGCCAAATGCCATACCTGTTTGCATGACTATGAAAAAAACAGCCACGATGGTCATCAACACCTGGAGCGAGCCGCCCAGCAGGATCGATTTCTTGATTTCTAATATGCGCCTTAATGAGAACTCGAGTCCGATGGCAAAGAGCAGAAGTACAACCCCGATTTCAGCCAGGATTTCGACTTCATGGACAGCTTTTACAAGCCCAAGTCCGTGAGGTCCTGCCAGTATCCCGGTCAATAGAAATCCCACGATTGCCGGTACTCGGATCAGATGGAATATGAAGAGTACAGCGATGGACAGTCCGAATATGATGACGATATCATTCAGTAACGGTATATCCATATACTAACATGCGCTTGGTTTCATATTGAACGTTGTTCAATCCTTCCTACAATCACAAACAGCCCCGCCGCCAGAAACCCGATCGCTGCCCCATACATGAATGTAACGCTTGGGTCGTATTCCCACAATACCCCGGCAACAACGCTCGCAGGAAGCGTAGCAATCCCGATCATCGTATGAAACACACCAAGCGCTGTGCCACGCAAGTCCGGCTCCACAAAGTCGGATGCATAAGCGCGCTGTGTCGCATCGACCAGTGCCTTGAACACCCCATAGAGCGCAAACAGGATGACAAATGCTGCTGTCGATTGCAACAGTGCAAAACCTATACATGTAACTCCAAACAACGAATATCCAATGATCAGAACATTTCTTCTTCCGATCCTATCCGAAAGATTTCCACCTGGAATTGAGAACATTGTATATGTAATATTAAATATCATATACAATGCGCTGACTATGATCAGTACCATCACCACAGACCTCGGATCGATCTCAGCGATTCTGCCGATCTGCTCCAGTTCTACACCAAGCAGAAACTCACATGCACGCAGGATGAGGAACATGTATGTGAAGTTTCCAAGCGCAAAGACCGTTGCGATAACAGCGTATATACGAAACGATCTCGGGAGTGCATCGAAACTTGCGCGTATGGACCGTCTGTTGTGTGTGGTCTCTTCTTCCTGCACCCCATGCAGCGGCACCAGTGCAAAGAATGCGACGATCCCGGCAACGATGAAAACATACTGGTAAATGATTCCAAATTCCAGTTCAAAGAACCAGAAGTAAGAAAGTATGAGAATGGCAAGCATCGAGCCAAATATGGCGCCTCCGGAATCCATCGCGCGATGAACTCCGAACGCCCATCCCATCTTATCGATGGGTGCTGAATTTGCGATGATCGCATCCCTTGGTGCGGCACGGATTCCCTTTCCCGCACGCACAGCAGTCTTCAGCACAAGAACGTGCTGCCATGCTGTTGAAGCGGCATACAGTATTTTTGCGATCGATGATACCAGATATCCCGCAAAAACAAATATCTTTCTCTTCCCGGTTCTATCCGAGAGATAGCCGGAAACCACCCTGAGGATGCTTGCAGCGCTGTCGCTTATGCCGCCGATCAGTCCAATCGCATGACCGGTGCCACCGAGATGCACGATAAATAGTGGCAACAGCGGGCGGATCATCTCGCTGCTGGTATCGGTCAGGAAACTGACGATCCCAAGCAGGAAAATATTGGCGCTGATCCCGTATTTCTGGGTGATTTTCTGAAACATGATTCGGACAATTATTTTGGTTGCAAAACTATTT
>DAOVGO010000146.1 GCA_030672345.1 Methanosarcinales archaeon
CCACGTTGTGGAGTACTTTTGAGAGATTCTTCGTGTTTAGATGTGGTTTGATATCTTCTGCATTATAGAGTTTTTCCCATGCATCTTTTGCCCGTTTTAACGGTACAATGCCTGTGACGCGCACCACGGCAAGAGCATATACCTCCTTCCAGCAGTCAGGAAAGCCTTCTCTCAATAGAGGCTTGAGATCTTTCATCATCTCATGCAGCAGCATTGAGTTGCCGTATTCTGTGATGTTTCGGATGTTGGAAGGCTGTCTTTTGCCGGATTTGATCAACCCCTTATCAGGATCGAGTTTTCCAAGATATTTTGAGGTTTTTCTTGGTTTTTTGAGTTCTTTATCCCAGTAAGTGGTTGAATGATAGATGTAGTGATTTTTTCCCTGCGTCTTCATTCGGCTCCATCGTAAGAGGGAAATGTACGAGGTCAGCAGAAGGAGAGGAGCGATATCGATCTTCTGGTTGAGTTTGAAAAACCTGTAAGTCTTCTGGGACACTGCCGGCTTTTTACAGTTCAGGGCTGGCACCTCGCAATACCTATATCCCTTCTGCCTGGACATAAGACCACATAATGAAGATACAGGACCTCCCGCTCCCTGACGATGTCACCCGGTACTACACCAGGACCGGCATCACCGAATTGTACCCGCCGCAGGCAGATGCGATCGAGAGGGGCTTGCTCGATGGAAAGAACATCCTTGCCGCCATACCGACCGCATCAGGAAAGACCCTGCTCGCGGAGCTTGCGATGCTTGATACCATCAGATCCGGCGGGAAAGCCCTCTATATCGTGCCGCTGCGGGCGCTGGCGTCAGAGAAGTACGAGCGGTTCAAAGAATTCAAAAATCTCGGAATCAGGGTGGGAATCTCGACAGGCGACCTCGATTCAAGGGATGAGTATCTCGGCGACAACGACATCATCGTTGCGACGTCAGAGAAGGCTGACTCGCTCCTGCGCAATGAGACTCAGTGGATGCATGACCTGACCGCCGTGGTCATCGACGAGATCCACCTGCTCGATTCGCCTGACCGCGGACCGACGCTTGAGGTCACGATTGCACGGATGCGGCGCATCAATCCGTATATTCACATCATCGCGCTCTCGGCGACGGTCGGCAACGCGCACGCAATCGCGGACTGGCTCGATGCCGAGTGCATCTCATCTGAGTGGCGACCCGTTGACCTGCAGGAAGGCGTGCTTCTTGGAGGTACCATCCATTTTTTGGGTCGCGAGACCGAGTTCTCGCTTGCCCGCTCCAAACGCTCCGATCCGGTCGAAGCACTCGTTCTTGATACGCTGGAGAGCGGCGGGCAGTGCCTGATATTCAATAGCAGCCGCAGAAATGCTGCAAGCACGGCAGAGCGTGTGAGCAGGACGCTTACATCATATAAAACCCCGCATCTGGCTGAGCTTGCAGATACGGTCAGGGAGACTGACACCGACGCCGCACGAAAGCTTGCCGGCTGCATCGAGTGTGGGGCGGCATTCCACCACGCAGGCTTGCTTCCTGAGCACAGGATGATCGTAGAGAACGGATTTCGGAATAACGACATCAAGGTGATCGCATGTACGCCAACGCTTGCTTTCGGGCTAAATCTTCCGGCGAGAAGGGTGATTATCAAGAGTTATCGCAGATACAACCCGAATTACGGGATGGAACCGATACCGATCCTTGAATACAAGCAGATGGCAGGAAGAGCCGGGCGTCCGCATCTGGATCCATCCGGCGAATGCGTACTGATCGCAAAATCGTATCCGGAACTCCAGTCCCTGCTCGAGCACTATATTTCGTCCGATCCGGAGCCGATCTACTCGAAACTCGGCACAGAAAGCGCGCTTCGCAGTCACATCCTCTCTGCCATCACCGGCAGGTTCGGCGCATCACACGACGAACTGATGGATTTCCTTGGGCTGACGTTCTTTGCGACGCAGCAGGAGACCTCGCACCTGCGCGGGGTCGTTGAGAACGTTCTTGACTTTCTCCGCGAGAATGGGATGATAACCATCTCCGGTGAGTCGATTTCCCCCACAGCCCTTGGAAAACTGGTTTCGCGGCTGTATCTCGATCCTTATGGCGCGGCGGTCATCGTGGACGGACTTCGCTCGCGCGAAGACGGCAGCGTCAGCGATCTTACGCTGTTGCACCTGATATGCAAGACGCCTGACCTCCGCAAACTCTACCTCCGCAAGAAGGACTACGAGTGGATTCCTGACTTTGCATACAAGATGCACGATGAATTCACAGAAGTTCCAAACGAGTTCGATCCCGGATACGAGTGGTTTCTTGGCGAGGTAAAGACCGCTGCCATGCTCCTTGACTGGGTCGGTGAATCTCCGGACCGGGATATCGAGACACGATTCGGCATCGGCGGCGGAGACATTCGGGGCATCGCCGACACAGCCCAGTGGATCGCGTATGCGACCGCACAGATCTCTGCCCACATCAAAAGCAGGCACGCGAAGAGCGCAAGAGAACTCACAGAGCGACTGAAATACGGGATAAAGTCAGAACTCCTCCCGCTCGTCACCATCCGGGGCATCGGCAGGGCGCGTGCCCGCAAGCTGCGTGAGGCAGGATACGCCACGCCAGAATCGATTGTTGCGGCTGGCGCGAGGAGGATCGGGAAGGTCGTCGGACAGAAGGTGGCAGAGAACGCGATTGAGGACGTGAAATCGAGTGGCAGGGCAGGATTGTCTGAATAGGCGCACCGGCGTATGCTTTTATGCTGTTTAAAAAACATAAAAACGTTAGATAACAGGAGACCCACATGATGAAACTCAAAACTCCACTGGTCGTATTGAACTTCAAGACCTATATAGAAGCCACAGGTGAAAATGCAGTCCGTATCGCTGAGATGTGCGGTGATATCAGCAGAGAAACGGGTATATCGATCATTGCGGTGCCCCAACTTCCGGATATCCGTGCGGTGGCAGGTACCGGCGTCCCGGTGTTCTCGCAGCATATCGATGGCATCGATTCTGGCAGTCACACCGGGCATGTGCTTGCAGAGTCCGTGCGCGACGCAGGCGCCACCGGCACGCTGATCAACCATTCCGAACACAGGCTCACGCTCGCTGACATCGACGCCGCGATCAGAGCGGCACGCCGCACGGGTCTCACAACGATCGTGTGCAGCAACAACGTCGCAACCACCAGAGCCGCTGCAGCACTGGGACCTGATTTTGTCGCAGTCGAGCCGCCCGAGTTGATCGGTACCGGCATCCCGGTCTCGAGCGCGGACCCTGACGTCGTAACAGGTTCTGTGGACGCTGTTTCGGGAATCGATCCCGGTGTCAGGGTGCTGTGCGGCGCCGGCATATCAAAGGGCGAGGATATGCGAGCCGCGCTGAAACTTGGCACGGTGGGTGTACTGCTCGCATCAGGGATCATCCGTGCCCCTGATCCGAAAGCGGCTCTCATGGACCTGATAAGCGGGATCGAATGATCAAAATGGTCAAATAACTGGAAAAGGTGTAGTAGCTAAACGCATGACACGAATGCCCTGCAGACGTGGATGCTCGGTCACCATTTAATTTGAAGCGGATACAATATACTCTCATGAACGAACCCGCCCGAAGAACAACCAGAAGAGCCGTACGCGTCATCTGTCTGGCGCTTGTGATGTCCCTGTGCACCCTCCTGTGCATACCAGCCTGCGCCGGAAATGTCCACGAGGCGACCATCTTCTACTTTGATGGTGACATCGAGACCGGGCGCTCCCTCGATCTGGAACAGGGCTACCAGCTCAGGGTCAGGGATGTCGAGGATGGCGGTGCGACGATCGGCATATCTGACGGCGGCAAGGAAATTGCGAACCCTGATATATCCAAAAAGAGTTCTTACATATATGAAAAGGAGATCGATGGCGTTAATTACGATATCATGAAAATATCGCTGATGGGAACTGACACCGGCTCAAACACGGCTTCGGTGATCGTTGAGCAGTACATCGATCCTGACAGGTCGTTCGATTACCCTTTGATCAGCGATGTATCTGTAAACATCGGGGAAGGCGACCTGGAACCATTGAAAGAAGGATACGAACTTGGAGTGGCGTCTATTGCTGACAACAACGCCGTTCTGACGCTGTACAGGGGGGATGTAACGGTTAAACAGGAAAAATTGTATGAGAACGACCATGATAAGGGGCGGTTCGTTTACATGAAGAAGATCGAGGGAGAGTACCACACCATCCTGATCGCGGAACTGGATCGGGTGCTTGGGGATGCGAAAGGCGGGACGGTGTACCTGCGCGGGCTCTCGCAGTTCAAGGATCCGGAATACGTCAGGACCACAGAAGAGACGGCAGAATCCGCGCACGGGAACGAATCATCGTCGTCACCGCCAGGTAACGGCAATGATAACGACAAATGGAACGTTCGGCTTGCAGAGTCAACGACTTTCAGATATCTGCTGAGTGGTTGCGTGTTTGCTGCAATATTTGCATTGATCATCTCGGTTATAAAAACAGGGCAGAAGCGCAGGTGATTGCATGAACACGGGTCACGATACGAGTTATCACGCAGATTATCAGATTCGGAAGGCAGTGGTGCAGGATGTGGATCAGGTGCATGAGCTGGTCAATAGCTATGCCAGAGACGGGACGATGCTCCCAAGATCGCTTAGCGAGCTATACGACCGCATCCGGGATTTTACGGTCTGCGCAAGCGGCGATCGGCTGCTCGGATGCTGCGCCCTTCATGTCTGCTGGGATAACCTTGCAGAGGTCATATCCTTTGCAGTGCGGCAGGATGCGCACAACCAGGGCATCGGCGCGCTGCTTCTGCATGCATCCATGAGCGAGGCGCAGGAACTCGGAATCGACACGATATTCACGCTTACCCGCGTACCCGACTATTTTCGGAGATACGGGTTTGCGGAGGTGGATAAGAAGACGCTTCCGCATAAGGTATGGAGCGAATGCATCAAATGCCCCAAATTCCCTGATTGCGATGAGGTCGCGATGGTGAAGGAATTATAGCTGTAGCTGCATGATTGTCGATTTAACAGGGTATCATACCAGTTGAATCAGTCGAAAGCACCACGGCAGATAAAAAGAATACCAATGAACGCTATAATGCTTGTCATGCCTCATAAATGCACCAACTGCGAGCACATCTTTGAGGATGGTGCAGCCGAGATACTGGATGGCTGCCCTCACTGCGGGTGGAAAAAGTTTCTATACGTGCCGGAAAAATCTGAGACCGAGGACGCCCCTGATACTGAAGCGCAGGTGGATGAGCCGGAAGTGGTGGAAAAAAAGTCTGAGTTACAGGTTGAATCGATCCGCATACTCGATAAAGGCTCTTATGAGCTGAATCTCGAAGCACTGCTCGACCGGGAAGAGATTATAATGTCTGTGAAGGAGGACGGACGGTATATCGTGCATCTGCCATCGGTCTTCGATAAGAGCAGGAAACGCCAGTAAATCCATACATTTTTATCGCATCGGAGCGATCTGTTATGCGATGAAATACCGTGCCGAGATCACCACGCAACTGAAGGAGGGCATGCTCGACCCTGAGGGGGATACGATACAACGTGCGCTCATGCACCTTGGTTATGACGTAAGCGGCGTTCATACCGCAAAGAAACTGCTGATCGAACTGGAAGCCGACAGCGCCGATGATGCCACGAAAATGCTGGACGAGATGTGCCAGAAACTACTGGCAAATCCCGTGATCCACAATTATTCGATCAAAATACAATGAAATTTGCAATCATCAGGTTTGGAGGAAGTAATTGCGATCTGGATGTACATCACATCTTAAATGATGTCCTTGGCGTTCCTACCGATCTGATATGGTACAAGGACTCAATCGAGGGATACGATGGGGTCGTGATCCCCGGAGGATTTTCTTATGGCGATTATCTGCGTGCGGGTTCGATTGCAGCAAGCACTCAGATCATGGAATCGGTCAAACAGCTTGCGGACGATGGAAAACCCGTGATCGGAATATGTAACGGATTCCAGATCCTTGTTGAGTCGGGACTTCTTCCTGGCGCGCTCTGCACAAACGTTTATCCGAAATTCTGCTGCAAGTGGGTCGATCTGCGCGTCGAAAACAATGATACCGCATTCACATCGAGATTTGAGAAAGGCGAGGTCGTGCGGATGCCGATTGCGCATAAGGAAGGGAATTTCTTCGCAGACGATGCCGCGTTAAGCGACCTGAACTCGCATCAGAGGGTTGTGTTTCGGTACGTCGATTCAGGTGGCGATGTGGTTCCTGCTGCCAACCCAAACGGCTCGGTTGAGAACATCGCTGGGATCGTCAACGAATCCGGAAACGTTCTTGGAATGATGCCGCATCCTGAGCGTGCATCCGAATCGATACTCGGCTCTGATGACGGGCTTAAGGTCTTTGAGTCGATGGTTGGGTATGTGTTGCAGGGCTGAACCTCTCGCGCGAAAGCGCGGGGCAAACCCATTCCACAGCCGTGATCACCGCCCACCATAGGCAGAAATATCATCCGAACAGCTTCTTCACCTTTGCCAGTGCCGAAGCCAGCGTGAAGACGATTACCCGGTCACCTGCCTGGATCTGGTGCGTACCCCTTGGCACGATCACCTCATTCCTGCGCACGATCATGGCGATGATGGCGCCTTTCGGGAATTTGATCCGGTCAATGGTTTTCTTTGTTATCTTTGAGCCGGGTGATGCGACCAGTTCAACGAGTTCGGCTTGCTTTTCCTCGATGGCGGCGAGTGATTCGACCCCCGCACCCGTGGTGACGCGCAGGACACTGTTGATGGTTGCGTATTTCGGAGACAGCGCCGCGTCGATGCCGACCCGCTCAAACAACTGCATATACTCTGACCGATCGACCTTGGCGATGACTTTCCGGGCACCCAGTTGTTTTGCGAGCAGCAGACAGAGAAGATTCCGTTCATCGCTATCGGTTGCTGCAATAACCGCATTCATCTCGCCAGCACCCTCTAACCTGAGCATTGCCTCATCAGTGCCGTCGCCGTGCAGCACCAGCGCACCTGGCAGCGCATCCGCGATCTCCACGCACCGTTCCGCATCCGCCTCGATGATCTTGAGATCAGTGTTGCCGTGCTTCGCGAGCAGATTTGCGATGTAGAATCCAACGATGCCTGCGCCAATGATCAGAACCCTGTTGTGCAGGTTCGGCATGTCGCCAAACATCTCCCCGATCACATCCATCGACTCTGACTTGCCGATCACGATCACATGGTCGCCTTCGTGCATGACATCGCCGCCGTGCGGAATGATCACGTCTTTTCCCCGGACCAGTGCGCTGATAACGCAGCAATCAGGAAACTCAGCGTCTGCAAGCGATATTCCATCGAGTGCCGTATCAGACCTCACCTTGAACTCGATCATCTCGACCTTTCCGTCGGCGAACGCGTCCATACCAACCGCAGACGGCATCGATATGATTCCGGCAACCTCTGATGCAAGCGTCAGTTCAGGGCAGATCATGTAATCGATGCCGATCTGCTTCTGGTTGGTGATCGGCCTGTTGATGTAATCGGGATTTGAGACCCTGGCAATCGTCATGCATTCCCTTGCGCCTTTCGACAGCAACTTTGCCGCTATGCAGGCGACGATATTGATCTCGTCGTTGCCTGTGACCGCAACCAGGAGATCTGCCGGAAAAGCGCGCTTCAAGACATTGACGTTTGCACCATTACCATGAATGACCTGCACATCCAGATCATTCGCTCGTTCGCAGGCTTCTTCTCGCTTATCGATGAGAATGACATCGTTATTCGCGTACAGTGCTTTTGCGATCGAGTGTCCAACCTCGCCTGCACCGATGGTTACGATCTTCATCCAATCAAGATTGTACTTCGGAGATTTAATGATTTCGCTCTGGAAATCTCCTAAAATCCCATCGCCTTGTTCGTCTTTTCGATCGATTTGGCACCATCGCGCTCGGTTTCTGTCATCGATCTGATACAATCGACGTTTTCAGGGATTACGTCGGATTCCTGGTGTATCGCCTGGAACAGATACAATTCTCTCTCCGAAACATTGATCGAGGCATCCCACACGCAGTTTTCCCACATATCACTACGCGGGCGGTTCATATCGCGTGCCAGCTCCATGATCTCGGCGGTCGAGGTGATGCCCTCTCCGACGAACCGGATCCTTGAGTTCTCGCCCAGCACATCGATCACATCACTGGATGTGCAATCCTGCTCAAGCACCATGTTCATGATGTGCAGATGCATAAGCGTCGTCGGAACCTTGATCGCAACGGTATCGATGTCGATATGCGCAAGCACCGTGGTCACATCGGGTCCATGGTGGGACGGCATCTTCAGTTCGGGTATGATCGCGTTGATCGGACCTCTCTTGACGTCTCCTGGGTCAGCCGCCCGCCTGCAGAGTGTTGCGCGCACCTTCTCGACGCCAAAAGCCGCATCGAGCGTAGAGACGACTCTGGAAAGCCCGGTCGTGTTGCAGGAGACCACTCTTGCATAATCACATCCGAATGCCTCGTCATAATTCGAGTGCGCATTAAACGAGATTCCGGCGAGTTCGTGGGCTTCACCGCCCTGCCAGATCGCCTTTATGCCTGCGGCATCATACATTGACTTGTTTCCGGCACCGACCTTGCCCGGGGTGCAGTCCACAACAACGTCCCCTTCCTTGAGCATATCCTCAACGGTACCACTGATCTCCATACCTGCATTCTTAAAATCGGATTCTCTGCCAGCGAGCACATAGAGCGGAAATCCTTTATCAAGCGCCATCCGCGCCTCAAAGTTCGGGCGCGTCTTTGCAACGCCTGCAATCTCCATATCCGGCTGAACCGCGACGGCATCTGCCACACGCTTTCCAATCGTGCCATATCCATTAATCACAACTTTCACAGACATATTACTATCCCTCCGTTTGTATTATTGCTAATTCATTTGTTATATCGATCTCGGCGATCCTTCCCTGCACGGTCGTAAGATCGCCAAGAATGCTGCGTAGTTCGATAGAACCTGCATCCACCCTGATATACACTATGTCTTCTGCAATAATCGTTCTGTCTGGTTTCATCACTCTAAGTTCGCACATAATCCGTAACCTCGCCTATTTTGGTCTGACAGGAGCAAAACCGTTCAATGCCTTAGGTCGATCGACCATCTGCGGTCGTTCGATGCTTTTCGGCGCATCTGTTGCGGCGGGCAGGGTAACCATACGGTAGGCAGGGGGCAGTCGCTCCACCTTTGGCAGCGGTGCCGGCTCTGCAACCGTAACTGTTGTAGTTGTAGGTGCAATCGATTCGTGTTTCTTGTGCTCTGCACCGTCTGCTTTGCCATTGAGATAACTCTCTTTGAGCAGATCCTCGATACCATACCCTGCTGCGCGTGTGATCGGTTTGTTATACGCTTCAACGACCCAGCCAATCTCGGAATGGTGGTGATACCCGACCTCAAAACCGAGTTTGTACATCTCCTCAATGAGTTCGGTCCGTAGAGATTCGCTCATGGTTTTGGGATCCCTTTTTTTGTTGAAGAGCATGGTTAATCACTTTACGCGATCCAGAACCTCGAGACCCTGCTTGGTGAACCTGATCTTTCGCATGTCACAATCATGCTCGGTACCGCGCATCTTGATGATCTGTATCGCACGGGTCATACTGTCATCGCGCATGAAATTGTGCATAAAGACGACACCGCTGGCAGCGAACTGTTCGGTGCTGTATGTGTTCGGATCGGTCAGTTCTGACAGGAGGATCGTTGTGCAACCCAGTTTCCTCAGATTCCGCATGAACCTGCCCAGTTCCTTCTCCTCCTGCGAACGCTCCTGCGTCGTAAATCGTATCGCAGAGACCGAATCGATCGTCACTCTCTGGATCTGGTACTGCTTCACAAATTTGTTGATCTCCTTGTACACGATGTACGGCGTGGGCGGCTCGGTCTCGGGCGCTGGCTCGGAGACTGCATCATAAGCGGTGGTGATCACGCTGTGCAGCTCCTCTCCGTATCCGTACTCGAGCGTCGGACCAAGGTCCAGGAAGAATAGCTTCTTCAGTTTGATCAACGTCGGCACGTTCAGGGCGTAATTGGACATATCGCTGACGATATTCTGCGGGCTCTCAGAGAGCGTCACATACAACCCGAGTTCTCCGATGGTTGCCCCATAAGTCAGAAACTGCGTTCCGAATGTGGTTTTACCACTACCCGGCGGACCGCTTACCAGATATACTCTGTTCTCGACCAGCCCCCCCTGAATCAATTCATCGAATCCTGCAATTCCGGTTTTTTTTCGCATCATGATATGACTCCCTTAAACCAATAATTTCTATGTGATACATGAGTTATAAACATGTTGGTGATGGTCGGGTAGATGCATGATTGGTAGGGATGGGCTCGCTGCGATTCGAACGCAGGATCCCCGCCGTGTGAAGGCGATGTCATAACCGACTAGACCACGAGCCCATGACTAATGGCTAATAGGGTATGGATAACAATATAAACATTACGTGAACAATCCGGACAGGACCCAGGGATAGACTGATGAAATGCGAACTACACAGAGACACAATCACAGCAGGCGGCGAGGCGGTCAGCGAGCTGTATGATCGCGGTTTTTACGGGCGAAGAAAAGATGGGGGGCTTGAATTATCGCTCATAGAGGGCGCGTACCTGCTCTACCGCAGGAAGATAGAGATTTTCTCGAGAAACGTGTCTCTTGATTTCAAAACGTTCTTTGAGATCGCATCCGGGCGTTCTAAGGATTTTGAGCTGCGATACATCGTATTCAAGGATCTGCGCGAGCGCGGTTACTACACAAAGATGAGTCCGATCGGGTTTCGGGTGTATCCGCGGGGTGGACACCCCGGAGAAGTTCCGGCGCACATCTTTGTCTATGTGATCTCAGAGCGAGCGCATCTGCCGCTGAAAAACCTGATTCAGGAACTGAACAGGGCAGTAAATGCAAGAAAACGATTGATACTGGCGATAGTGGACGAGGAAAGCGACATAACGTTCTATGAAATAAAGAAAATAACCATGTCAGGCGAAAGCCGGATCGAACAGGAAGAGGTCGAAACCCCCGCGATTGCAGGTCTGGTCAACGATCGAACGATTATCTGGGATCAGGGGATGTCTGATTTTCTGCATAGCGGTTATTTCTTCGGGCGAAAACTCGATGAATCCCGGCTCCAGCTCTCGCTTGTCGAATCCGGCTACCTGCTTGGCAAGCAGTGGATCAGGATCGAGCATAAGGACGTTGCAGACACAGACACCGGCACGTTCAACGAGTACGCGGCAGGAATCGAGCCCGGATACATGCTGAAATATCAGGTGTACTCAAACCTCAGGGACCATGGGCTCGTTGCAAAGACCGGATTTAAGTTCGGAACCCATTTTCGCGTATATAAAAAATTTAAAGCAGATACGCACTCGGAATACCTCGTACACGCCGTCCCGCCCGATTATGTGTTCGCGCTGCCAGAACTGTCGCGTGCGGTGCGTATCGCAAACAGCGTCCGGAAAAGGATGGTTTTCGGGTATTCTGACAGCGGGGTTGCGTATGTCGAGATCGAATGGATCAGGTTATGACGACTCAAGGGGTGGGATCAGGCGGCACGCCCGAATTTCCGAACCATTGCAGAGCCTGAAATCGGCATGCAAAAACAGCTTTGCAGACACGGGATCGAACGAATAACCGCGTTTGCGCCATATACGTCCAATCACACCTTCCCGCTTCCGAAAACCTTTGCAAATAAACTGCCGCTCTTATTCTTTTCAGGCGCCGTCTGCTCTTTTCGCTCCGCCCCAAAAACCCCGGGAGCTTCTGGCTCTTCCATTTTTTCCGACTCTGCCCTCCTCACCGGAGTAAACAGCGGCTCACGCACCTCTGACACCCCGCGCCCGGTCACAGAGACCGATTCCCCGCCGTGGCGGCTCTTGCGCACCCGTATCTCCACGATGATCGGGCGCTCGATGTCGCCGCTCACGACCATGGCAACACCAGGGGGCAGCCGCTTGATCTCAGCCTCTGCCTCAACGCTGATCCCTTCAAGCCCCTTCCGGATCGCCTGCAGGTCATTTGGGTTGGTGACCTTCAGGATGATCTGGGTGTTGCACTGCGACAGAACGTTCTTGTCGATGCGTGCCGGGCGCTGCGAGATCACCATCATGCCGAGCCCGAACTTCCTGCCCTCGGAAGCGATCGTCCGCAGTATGTCGGTGCTCACGGTCTTGGCAAATCCCTTCTCAGGGCAGTAGTTATGCGCTTCCTCAAGCACGAGCATCATCGGCGGCACCACGTTGATCTTTCTTGCCTCAAAGAGTTCCTCGCACAATCTTGCGACGATCATCGCCTGCATGTCAGGAACGACTCCTTTCATATCGATGATCGAGCCTCTTCCCGGCTGAACAAGGTCCTGAATCGGTGTCGGATTTTCAGAGAATATCTCTGCATCCCTGACCGATTCAAGAGCGCTCAAAACGCTCCATTTTGCGTTGCTGCTGCTGTTGCCGACCTCAACGACGATATCATCGATCGTGTAGCTGTTCGCCTCAGCCCGTATCTTCTGTATCGCTTCATAGACCACGCCCATCTGGGTGCCGGACTGGATGCCGAGAATCTTTGAGAGGTCGCCTGCTTTGAGATTGCGTCCGTTGAGCCTGAATACGTTGTCCGCACCGGGATTGAGCACCAGGTCGACCGGCGTGTACACAGTCAGCCGGTCAGCATATCCAAACGGCGATACATCGAAGCGCTCAAAGTCGCCGTCCCGGGCAGGTTCCCTGAGCGAGGTGTATTCGCCGTGCGGATCGATGATCAAAAGCGGAATTCCCTGATCAAGGAGTTCCTCCATGATCACGCCTGCGGTGTACGACTTGCCGCTGCCTGTGCGTGCAAGGATGCTCACGTGCTTCTGCACAAGGGTGTCGGCATCGAGCTGCACAGGTATCTGCGGTCCCTCCAGAAACCCGAGGTACACGTTGCCGCGTCTGAGCCCGAGCGTTGATGCGATCAGTTCGGGATCAGCGCGAAACACCTTGTCTCCCGGGCTAAACGGCGTCTTTGGTATCCGGAGGACCCGGTTCTGCCGCGATCCGATGACCATTGCCTTCGCAATCACGCGATCGGCTCCTGCCTCGTCTCTTTTGTCCAGTGCGCTATCGATGGTGACGTCCTCGTTCGATCTGGTGATCGCAACCACCTGTGCGAGCGTCCAGTCGTCTGTCTCGTGCCAGATTTTGAGATACTCGCCCTGTTTTGTCGCAGGATCAGAAACCACGAATCTGAAATCCGCAAAACCCGTTTCTCCAAATATGGTACCGATCGAATCTATAAGCATCGGTGATACATCTCATATTTCACGGCATAAAGGTTTGGCTTTATGCTTTTCCGCGTATTAAATATCAGGAGCGTATGGTATAAGGGTGCACGGATAATGGTTGGGGCTTGAGATTGTACACTTGGAGATTTGGGAAGTCAGTGACATAGAATTAGTTACTATGAGGGGTGGTGAGGTGGGCTAATGCATGCGGTTTGTGTTGATTTTCGGGGAGATCCGGTAGATGTTCAGTTGCGTGAAAGTTCCTGTTCTTCGTTTTAGCAAACGTCTGTGGAAAGCGTGGGTTCAGGATCATATCCCTGCTGCATGACAATCCACACAATCTACCCCTCACACCGGGCTTGCCCGCTCCCAGTAGTATGCATACAGGTCACGGCACCACCTGCAGAACGCAGGGGTGTTTCCCACGACCATCGCAGAATGATCGATCTCGCCGTCGAAATCTGGCAGCTTGAACGCACACCCGGAGTCCGTGACACCGACACAGACCGGAACAGACGGAAGCGTTCTGATCCCAATCGCACGTAAATGTTCATCCGTCATCCCGTACTCACCTGCAACCGGGTAAAACCTCTCCCAGTACATCTTCGGAAAGATCATCCTGAGTGTAACGCCTGACTCGATCTTCTCGATTATCGGCGGAATCATCAGGCACAACACACCATCGGTCATCACACAGTGATACTCCTTTGCATTTCGCATCCGCTCCTGCGTGAGATTCAGTGTCTCGATCAAGCCACTGGTGAATCGGGCGCCTGAGAGATCGCCAAAACGCATCACCAGTTCGTGCGGGATCCCTGCGGTATCGTGCGAGAGGAAGTAGTCGCTGTTCTCGCAGAGAAAGCCGATGCCCGGCAAGAACGAAAGCATGAGCCGCCCGAGCGGCGTTATTGCGTAGCTGCCTGAAGCGAGTTTTTCGATTAAGTCCATCCCTGAGAGGCGCTCGATCTGGCGGGACGCCTCAGATGATGTTATCTCCATCTGATCTGCGATCTCCGTGAATGTCATGGCGTTGGTCTCGAGCGCATGGAGCATCTCGAGCCGGGTTCTGCCAGAGAGTTCGAAGAGAAGTTTTGGTAGGGTCATGTCTGTGTTGTAGCATTGATGATACAGAGGTCGCATCGATCATGCATTGATCCCCATCTGACGAAGAGATACTTAATTGCTGCCTTTAACCGAGTTATGTGAAAGGAACTATGAGGTTATATTAAGATGTACGAATACGCACTTTGCGTCGGTATCTGCGCCATAATATGGACACTCAACGGGAGATTGATAATTCAGGCAGTGAAGGAAGACGTAACCAGCGAGATCTACATGCACACCGGGTTAGGAATCTTTTTTAGCCTGCTAACAATCGAATGGATTCTGGCTGCTGACCTATCCGGGTTGTGGGTGCACTTTAACATCCCGTGGCTGCAAGTCATCGGCTTCATCCCCTACATCCCTTCAGCCTATCTGGTCGTGGCATCGATGCGTGCTCTGAAGCGTTATGACACGCCAGAGACCGGCATCGAGACCACGACTTTCGTTGATAGCGGCATATACGCAACCATCCGCCAGCTCATGACCTTGGGAATGGCGATCTGGTCGGTTGCCCTGATCTTTGTCTTCCAGTCGGCTCTTTCAGCGATTCTTGGCGTAGTGTCGCTATTCTGCTTCTATATGTCAGCCAGAACAGAGAGCGAGTACGATATCTTGAAATACGGTGATGATTACAGGGAATATATGAGGAGAGTCCCGATGTAGAATATCGCCAGAGGAATAATAAACGAGAGAGGATGTGATATAGAATGAATACCATTATCAAGGAAACAAGCATCTGTCGCCTCAATGACGGGAAGACTCTTCAGCACCCCCGATCCACTTATGTAGGTGGAGTAACTCTCACAAAAGAGCATCTTATCATAATACCGATCATCAAAACTCCGAAATATTATTTTATCCGATGTTCTGCGCTTGGAGGGTTATATGGCATCGGAGGTGCTTTATTCATTTCAATCGGTGTAACCATTTCGCTACTAACCACTTTGCAATGGATCTTGCTACCTTTTGCAATAGTTGTACTGCTATGGCTATGTAACAAATTATTGCTGTCGAATATAAGAAAACGGATGATGGTGCTGGAAACGAGGGGGATGATGGAGCATGATGATTGCTTGATGATACCATTGCATTCCATTAAAAAAATAGATGTGGGTACGAGGGGTCTAACACCTTATAAATACATCAGCGTTTCATACACGCCCGGAAAAGGGTTATGCAGCGACGTATCGTTTCTGGTTTTCTCGAAATGGGAGATGATTCTCAAGAAAAACCAGAAGGCGTGGGCTTGCGCAATAAAAGAAGCCAAGATCGCAGCAGGGGGCGGGAAATGATGGGCGAAATCGAAGAGACTGGTTAGAGCGCCCGCCAGCCGGATGCCTGATTTTGAAACGTGCCCGGGCAAAGCGCAAAATCACCATGTTGCAGACATCTGCAATTTCGCACCTTCGCCATTTCCGTATGATCGATTCCTATTGAGATGTGCACACATAACCGATGTGGACGGTGTGCCCGGTGATGAGAACGTTTCAGGTCTCTATGCGCAGTTTCCGGAGAATCTGCTCGAGATCATCCCGGAGACGGCAGCAGGGCTTGGTATCTTGGACGGTGATGCATCCGTTCGCTTATGCTCAAACTCCGCCACCATCAAAGCTTCACAAATCCGAGATCCAACACCAGCGATAAGATGATGGCTATTACGGAAAATGTAAAGATGACCAGATAATTCAAGCGTTCCTTGGATACCGAGAGACTCCACATGATGTAATTGAGTCCCTCGAAATCCTTTTCGGTCAGGGGTTCCTGCGCCTGTATCTTTCCGAGGAGATTCAGGTCTTTTATCACACCAAACCTGCGTTTGGCGATGTGGTGCCTGTGAGCGAAGAACCATATATACCCGATGATTCCGAGGTACCAGAACACCCGTGCAAGGAGGTCGCTGTAATGGTCAGCAATTAGTATCGCTCGAAGCAGGGTCGCCGAGATGAGCCCTACCCAGAAATATAGTTTGATGGTGACCATGCTGTATCCAGCAGGGATGCGGACATTGGCAGAATCGGATTCGAACTCTTTCATGGGAACTTGTGTATGCGTTGATGCACATTAAATATTTAGTGCTGCAACAGTTTTACCATATAACCAGGTTGATGGCAGTGGCAGCACCCCCATCCACAGCGCCCATCGCACCCGCACCCGGATGCGAGGATAAAGCGTTTGAGAGCCAACTTCACCATATCTGGCTCTTTCTGTCTCTGCGAATACCGGGCGCATTCTTGCTCACAATATGTCATCTTTTACATATCCACCATCCTGTAGCATCGATAATACATGAATCGCATTGATCCTGCATTGATCCGTATTCGGCAAAGGGACACTTAATTGCCGCGTTCTGCCACTATTACCCTGTGATATCAATGTACACCAAAACAACAATCAGACCGAGCATCCTGCAGGGAATGATCGCACTCAAGAAAAACCAGATGGCGTGGGCTTGCACAATCAAAAAAGCCATGATCGCAGCAGGGGGTGGGAAATGATGAGCGAGATCGGAGAGGCTGGTCAGAGCGCCCACAGCGCCCGTACCAGCACCCGGATGCCGGATTTCGCCTACAGGATCATATCCCTGATGCATGACAACCCGATTCTCCCGATCTTTCGGAGTCCGGAGAGGCTGCTTGCGGCAGCCGGACTTAAGACCGGGCAGAGCGTGCTTGAGGTTGGGTGCGGTCCCGGATTCTTCACGATTCCCGCGGCAGCAATTGTGGGAGCGCAGGGCAAGATCTACGCCGTGGACGTGCATCCGGCTGCAATTGCAAGAGTCAAGAAGAGACTCGAGAGCGGCGGGATACGGAATGTGACGCCGATTCTTGCGAACGCGTCCGACACCGGGCTGCCGGATCAGAGTATCGATCTCGCCTTCGTCTTCGGTCTTCTCCACGTTGCTGGCGGACTCGAAGATGTACTGTCTGAGGTGCACCGTGTCCTGAAGCCGGATGGCGTACTCTCATTCGAGAAGACAAGGGGGTCAGAGAAGAGATTGATTGAGGAGGTGGAAGCGGGAGGATTTATTTATTCTGAGAAACGGGGGCGGATATTTCTATTCACAAAAGGCGTTATAGGAGGAAACAACCATGGATAAACCAGAGCCAGGACTTCATTTCAAACTCATGGCGCTCACATTCAAAATACGGGATCTCTTCATGCCCCGAAAGGATATCCTTGCAGAGGTCGGGATAAGACCTGGATTCTGCGTGCTTGACTACGGCTGCGGATCCGGGAGCTACATAACCGCTGCTTCCGAACTGGTGGGCAGATCAGGGAAGATCTATGCCCTTGATATCCATCCGCTTGCAATCGAGAGCGTTCAGAGGATCGCAACGAATGCGCGTCTTACGAATGTGGAGACGATTCAATCCGATTGCAAGACCGGACTCTCTGACGACAGCATCGATGTGGTACTGCTGTACGATATGTTTCATAAGTTGAGCGATCCTGACAGCGTGCTTGAGGAGTTGCATCGAGTATTGAAGCCGGACGGGATTCTGTCGTTCAGCGACCATCATCTGTCGGAGGAGGAGATCATGTCAGGGGTGACCGATAAGGGGCTCTTCAAGCCATCAGGGAAAAGCAGGAAGACGTACAGTTTCTCGATTGTGTGATCTCATTCTCAATCGCGTCTCTTGCAGCATCGATCATATCCAGGTCGCATCGATCCTGCACTGATCCGTATCCGGCGAAGGGACACTTAATTGCCGCGTTCTGCAAATATCACTCTGGTGATACAATTGCATACCCAAACAACAATCAGACCGATCATCCTGCTTGGAATGATCGCACTCATGACAATCATAGCGATTGCAACCGCACCAGCCTCCTGCGCGGTCCACCACGGCGGGACGAACGCGGACCTTATGATCACGGCAAGTGAACTCACGCCACAGCCAGTCGAGCCGGGACGCGATCTCGTTCTCTCGGTGACCATTGATAACTGCGGCAAAGGCGTGGCAGAATACGTATCCTTGACGATCATGCCGGATTCACTGATCATCCTCAAAAACGAGAATGACCGGATCATAAGACCCGGTAAGATCCCCGGATACGGCGCCCGCGTCGAGACATATCTGCTGTACATCGACCCGATTGCGGTTTCAGGCAACTATGAGATAGAACTCGGAGTGAGATGGACATATGACGAACAGCACTGCGAGCAGAACATCACGGTTCCGGTTCTGGTGCGTGGTGTGCCGCAACTTGTGATCTCTGATATCGCTATCGTTCCTGAGATCATAAAACCTCAGGATACGTTTGATATGAGTTTTTCTGTTTCAAATAAAGGGACGGGAACTGCAAATGCTGTGCGGGTGACTGCGGCACTTAATGACCTCCAGTTTGTTCCTGTCGGAGCAGATACAAAGATCATCAAAAAACTCGATCCCGATGCATCCGAGCAACTGAGTTATCGGATCACGGTCAAAGACAGAGCAGAGATCTCATCGTATGCGATACCGATAAAAATGGATTATAGCGATGAAAAAGGTACAAACATAACCTCACAGAGCCATGTCGGCATCAACGTTCTCGGCGATGCGGACCTGTGTATTGCGAGTGTCAAGACAAGCCCACAGAATCATGTGATCGGTGACATCGTGACGCTCACATTCAAGATCGAAAATTCAGGACATGGCGATGCTGAATCCGTGAAGGTCACGATCGATATTCCATTCGAAGGAACAAAGACCGCATTTCTCGGTAAGATTGATGCAGACGATGATGCACCATGTATCTTCACTTTCCGTGCCACAGAAAGCGGAGATATCTCGTATCATGCTGTGATCATGTACAAAGACGATCTCGGAGTTCATACAATGACCGAAGAGTTGAGTCTGTATGTTAACCCCGGAGATAACGGTATACTGATCCCGGTTATTGCCGCGGTGATACTTATCGGCGCTGTTGCACTCTACATTTGCAGAAAGAAATGAGTTCCATATCAACGTCACTCAAGGTTTCAGCTTTCTTAGCGTACAGGTCCATTGCAAAGGGCAACAAAGGCACGTCGATCCTCACGATACTGATCATGGCGCTCGTCTATGTCAATCTCATGTTCACATCATCGGTCTTTGCTGGACTGATCGATTCAACCGAGAATCATGTGATTGATACACTCTACAGCAATATCGTGATCGAACCGAGAGAAGGGGAAGTCTATATTAAATATCCGGACTCTGTGATGAAGAAGATTAACAGTGTACCAGGAGTGATCGGCACCTCTGCGCAGTACTGTACATTCACAAGTATTGCGTATGAGGACAGGAGCAGTGGCTGGAATATACGCTCGATAGATCCAGAGGATGAGATGGCGGTCACCACAGTCTATGATATGATGATTGAGGGCAAGTATTTGAGCAAATCTGATACACGAGAGATCATCATCGGAAAGGAGATTTCGGGTGGACACGGAGCGAGTCTCGAACTATGGTCGCTTGGTGGGGTGAAAGTCGGAGATATCATAGAGGTTATGTTCAAAAACGGAGTCAAACGTGAGTACAGGATAAAAGGAATCTTTGATACGAACTTCGTCGAGTCGAATAGGTTAGCGTACATCACTCAGAAGGAGATGGAATCGGTGATAGGAATAGAAGGTATGGCATCCCAGATTCTTGTGAAGACTGATAAGAAGGGAGAAGAGACTAAATATATAAACCAGTTTGTCGAACTTGGTGTTCGCGAGGATGTTAGACCATGGACAGTGTATGCAAGTATAGTTGCAACCCTAACAAAGAGTTTTTCTGCGATGAATGCACTGACCAGCGCTATCGGTTTCTTTGTTGCGGGTGTCACGATCTTTACCGTTGTCCATGTAAGTACGGTAAGCAAAAGAAGGCAGATGGGAATTTTAAGGGCAATTGGGATTAAAGAATCTATAATTATTCAATCATACGTATTTCAGGCAGTATTTTATGCGATGTGCGGCTGTACCGCAGGATTGGCGATCCTATTTACGATACTCGTACCATATTTCATCGAGCATCCGCTGATCTTTCCGATGGGGCATGTTTCACTCTTAATCGAGCAAAAAGATGCGATTACAAGGGGCACAGGGCTGATTATAGCAGCCGCGATCGCTGGCTTCATCCCGTCGTGGCGGGCGGTACGCGAAATGATCCTTGATGCGATCTGGGGCGACTAACGATGAACAGAGATGTTATCATCGAGATTAAGAATCTCTCAAGGATATACGTCATGGGCAAGATACAGGTGCCTGCGCTGAAGGGTGTTACGCTTGGTATCAACAAGGGTGAGTTTGTTGCGATCATGGGCAAGAGCGGGAGTGGAAAGTCCACGCTGCTGCACCAGCTAGGACTACTCGATACCCCGACAGAAGGGGAGATCGTAATCGATGGGATCGATGTTTTGAGGTTGTCAGAGTCACAAAAGACGAGATTTCGGCTCGAAAAGTTCGGTTACGTCTTTCAGGAGTATACGATCATGCCCGAACTTACCGCACTTGAGAATGTGTATCTGCCAGCGATGGCACTCGGATTGCCGCGTGATACGTGCGTTAGCAACGGAATGAATGCGCTTGCACACGTCGGGCTGGAGGGCCGGGCAGATCACCGCCCCAGGGAGCTATCAGGCGGCGAGCAGCAGCGGGTAGCGATTGCGCGGGCGCTTATTAACAAGCCAAAGATTCTCTTTGCTGACGAGCCGACCGCGAATCTGGATAGCGTCTCGTCGATGCAGATTCTTGAGCTGTTCCGGAAGCTGTTCCGGGATATGGGGCAGACGATCCTGATGGTCACGCATGAGCTTGAGGACGAGGGGTTTGTCGATCGGGTGATCTGGCTCGCGGATGGTGAGGTTGTGGAGCGGGAGGGGTGATGGATTTAACGCAAAGATCATATCGTGCACAGAAATAGCCAAAAACAAGCAAATCTCCCAGATTCACCGATGACATCAAAAAAATGCTATTCATCTATCCGCTCCACAATTCCATCCAGAACCGATCTCAAATCAACTGGTTCAGAGGAATAAACGCCGTTTTGGTCGTGTCTGTGGTGCGGAAATGAACTGATGCCGCGATGGTGCGGCACATTGTCCCACCTTGTTATCAGATCGCCAGTATCTGATCGCAGGTGATACTTGTACTTCGGGCGCTCTACGCCAAGATCGCCGTAGATCTCGACAAACTCGATAAAATGGAGGGTCGAACCGTCTACGAACTCCAGCATGCCCTTGAGATATCCGACCTGAAGATCGATCTCCTCAAACTCCATGCTCTAGTGGGTAATGAAAGGGCAGTTTCGGATCATCGCCTGCAGAGAAGCGTAGTAGTCCCTGACGTTCATTCAGATATTAACCCCGGACAGTATTCGGAGTCTCCTGCTCCAGATATCCAGCCCCTTCTTTGCAGCAAACCAATCAAAATAGTCATCTCGGTCATCTAACACGCCGGATTCCAGCTTATCCATGAACTCGTCAGAACCCATCCCGTATTTCTGTTCAAATCGCTTGCATATACCGGTATACCTCTTTTTCTTATACGAGGCTACACGTGCATCTCTTAGCAGTGCCGACTCTATGTTGGCACCTCTGCTCAATCTATAGGTGTATTTCTTGAGGATGGTAGTTATTATACTCTTTCCTTTTGGTTCACACACGTCCGGCGAGCAGAGTTAGCCCAACTGCTTTTGGGGACACGGGGTGAAAATTTGGCAGCATCACTTCAGTTCATCCCGCAACTCTGGCAGAAATAGTAGATGAGAACCGTTGACCACATTTAACGTCACCCATCCAGCGCACGCAGCGGAAACAGAAGCGTCGCCATCACGGCAACGCCGGTAACCAGAAACAGCCCCGCATAATCGAGATAACCGAGGATCGCCGCGGCAAGGATCGGCATCACGGTAAATCCGGCGTAGGTGTATGTGTTAAATGCACCCATCGTCATGCCACGCTCGAGATTGAGCGATGCGACCCCTGTGACCAGACCGACCAGCGCAAACCCTGATCCCGCGCCCATGATGGTAAGCCCTATCGGGTGGAAGATCGTCATTACGATCCCTGCGCCTGTTATCATGATTCCTGCTCTGATCATCCGTTTCTCGGTGGTGCGCAGGCGCCCGCCGATCAGCGAGGTCACCATCGTCCCGAGATAGACGCCAACAAGCGCAAGCCCCTGAAGAGACGAACTCAGATCCGTGCACGACGGAAAATAAGCAACAAGAACCCCGGTTCCGCCGAAGAGAACGAAGGAGACGACCCACATCTGGAGGTACTGTGGATCAAAGAGGACTGTGGATAGCCCGATATGCGGAGCGGTAGAGGTCTGTGAAGAAACCTGTGAAGAAGCCTGCAACGCCGCATCATGTATCTCGGGGTCGCAAGCCTCTTTTAACAATAGCGACATCACAAGCGCCGGCAGCGCGAGTATACAGAATACCAGTATCCCACCCTTCAGATAATAATCCCTGAGTACGGCAGCGATGCCAACGCCGGCGGCAAGCCCGAAATTGAGCAAAAAATTGATCTCTCCGATGTAACGCCTCGATTCCTTGAATCTGGTCAGCATCGAGAACGCGGCAGGGAAGAACGCGCTGCAAGCACAGCCTTCTATGAAACGTGCAGAGACAAGTGTGACCGGATCATCGAAATAAAGAAGCATCGCTCCGGATACGAGCATTAGAACGATGCTGAGCGCGATAAATGGCGGATTTCCGTATCTATCCGCAAGCATCCCAAGCGGGATCATTGTAACGAGTGCACCGGCAAAATACGCAGAGAAGAGCATACTCTGTGTCATCGCATCCCCGCCCGAAAGATCGGGCAGGATCGGTATGACTGCATCAGAGAACCCCATGATCACAAAAACTGACAAATACAGACACGCACGCACCCTGTTCATGATCTTAGATATTCGGATCAAAACCCTAAATACATGC
>DAOVGO010000056.1 GCA_030672345.1 Methanosarcinales archaeon
GGCTTACTCGATCGCTCTCAAGGAATCAGACGTTGAGAGGGATGCGGTTCAGGCACTTGGCGTCACTGGATACGGCAGATTCCTCCTTGGAAAGCCATTCAATGCCGATCTGGTCCAGGAAGAGATCACAGTGAACTCAAAGGGCGCGGTCTACCTTGCTGACCGTCAGAAAGGGGCTGCCACCGTGATTGATATCGGCGGGATGGACAACAAGGCGATCTCCGTGCATGACGGAATTCCCGGAATCTTCACGATGGGTGGGATATGTGCCGGCGCATCAGGGCGTTTCCTTGAGATGACGGCAAAGCGCCTTGGCGTTGACATCACCGAACTTGGCAAGCTTGCGCTTGCTGGTGATGCATCCAACATCTCGATGAATAGCTATTGTATCGTATTCGGTATCCAGAGCCTTGTAAACTCGCTATCGAAAGGCGCACGCCACGAGGATGTCGCAGCAGCAGCCTGCTACAGCGTGGCAGAGCAGGTCTTTGAGCAGCAGCTTCAGGAGATCGAGGTGAGGGAGCCTGTGATCATGGTCGGGGGCACCGCGTTAATCGAGGGGCTGCCTCATGCGATGCGCGAACTGCTCCAGGCAGAGGTGATCGTACCGCCAAATGCGCAGTTGATCGGCGCTGTCGGTTCAGCGCTCCTGTCATCGGGTTTCGTAGAGAAATGAGAGTTGTCGGGGCGAAGGTGAAGATGACATGAAACCGCTCGAAATATTCAGGGTCGAATCTCCGGATAAAACCGGTGCGGAGTCGTATGAATTGGTGACCCGTGATGTTCTCGCCGATCTGGAACTAACAACGATTTTAGGGCGTTTGTGGATGTATATCGACCCGAAAGAGCCTGTTTTTATCTTCTGTGCACTGATCAGGACCGGTCTTCCGCCTATTCGCATCAAAGACATAGCAGATATCACAACAGGGACGACGAGTGCTGAAGGGGTGCTCATAGCAATCGTCAACGAGGGTTATGTTGTTCCGCTGTTAAGCACCCTCGTGGCAGAGTACGGGCGTGAGAACATTTCGCAACCCGACAAGAAGACGATAGCGATAGCGACTGAGGAGAAGATCGAGGTTGCAGAATCGGTCGCGGAGGTGATAATCGCCGATCCACGCAGAGAGATCGCGTCAAGGCTTGCCGATGCTTTGCTCAGGATTACGCCAGAGGGCTTCCGGGTGCGGCACCACACATCTACCGAGTCAGAGATGCTGTTTGTCGCATCAGAGGATTCCATAAAGGCAGAGTGGATCGAAAGAGCGAAAAATATGATGAAAGAGCTGAAGGAGGATTGATCATGCTTGAACCGATCATGTACGAGGGCGGCGTCTTCAAACACAATCTTGTAATCGAATTAATCGAGGATCTCGGCGGATACATCCTCCAGACCAATTTCATGCAGACTGAGGTCATGATCCAGATGCTCTGCCCGCATTCGGACATATCCATGGTCGAGGACCTGGCGAAAGAACTCCGCGCCAAGATCACGAGAGCACCGCTCACAGGCACCGACATCATCGTGATCGCGCCAACACTTGCGTACCAGCATCTTCCGCACCACGCGTGTGATGTGGCAGAGTATATGCGCAGACATGGTGCAAACACGACGTTGGTAGGGCTTGCAAGAGGTGTTGGGCGAAGAATCGCTCAGATATCAGCAAAGGAGCGCGCACTCTCTGATGAGCACGATCTTGCAGTATTTACGTTCGGAAACTTTGAGGACTGCATCATGAATAAGAAATACGTGCTGTACAAGGACCTTGAGGTGCCGTCCATCGTAACAGGCACTCCGGAGCTTGAGGAGACTCCGGCGTACGCGAAGGCTTATGTCGGCGGTCTTGGCAGGATCGCACACCGGCTGAAGGGTGAAAGCGAACTTTGTGCGCTCGATAAACTGGCAGAGGTCGCAGGCACGATCCTTGACGAAATCAGGCTCGACATCTCAAAGGACCCGCTGACCACGCATCCAGCCCGCATCATGAAGGAGATCAAGGAACAGATACCAGAGATAGGTAAGTGTCTCTCTCCTGCGCCAATCACGCTGCAGCTCAGGGGTGCTCGCATCAAACTGCCGTATTCCAGATGCAAGGAGGCAATCGAGAATATAACATTTGAGGAAGGCGTAAAACTCAGCGAGATTGCAACGGTGCTCCCGTCAGGTGTGAGAGATTATATGTTGATAAGAATATTGCCGAAATCGGTGACTGGTTTTGTTATCTGAACGTTTAGGATTTTAGGAGATCGAAGAGGCACGAATGGACATCGAGAAGATACAGCGGATCATGAGGATGGATCCTGATGATGCTGTGGAGGAACTGATGAATGCGGTCGAGAAGTACTACGGTGAGGTTCCATACATCCTGCAGTACCTGCAGGACACTCCCGAACTCCTTGTCCCGAAGATACTGTATGACAGCGCAATCATAAGAGAATTCAAACGCCTTGACCCGAAAACGGTTGAACTGATCTCCATAGGCGTATCTGCTGCAATCAGGTGCGATCACTGCTTGCGAATGCATATCCGCATCGCAGAGAAGCTCGGGCTATCAAAGGAAGAGATCTTCGATGCGGTCCTGATCGCAGGCACGCTCTCGAATGCAACCGTGCTCGCTTATGCGACGCGGGTCATGGATTCCAAGGAGGGAATCGAGCGCGGACACAGATGCGAGGTGTGCGATGTCGGGTGCAACGGGTGCGGTGGGGAAGGCGAGTGAATTGTTGGTAGTGCCTGCCCCGGTCGCAACCATCGAATCGGGACATGCCACAGGATGCATTTCGGACATATCGATTCTCTCCAGCCAGATCGCTTTATCTGATGAAGAGATCTATCAGAAGCTCGAACCGTACAAAAAGGAATTCGAGCTCATCCAGACAGCCCCTGCATCGATCCGGTTCCACGGCTATCGTTAGAACAATGGGGCGGAATTGGGCTTGAAATTGCATTGATCCTCCTGGCAGGATGGCGTGAAGCAGCTATGATTATGGCAGTATAGGAAGTGGATAAAAGAGAAATCAGAGATTTCCACAAAAACGACTGCCGTTTTTATTTGCGGGATGGTTTATACGGCATTGCAAAAATATAAATAAAGGGTAGTTATATACACGCATCTATTTAAAATTCAGGAGATAAAAAATGAGCGAGAAGGTTCAACTAAAGGGAGGTATATGCGAACTTAACTTTGGATATAATGCCAACGGGGTATACACGAACTCGAGTTCGGATATAACTATAACGAAGTTATCCGAAATTTGGCCTTTTAAGCGAAAAAATGGTAAATACCATTCATAAAGGAGGAAGGAAGATCATGGAAAGAGAAAGGCTTACTTCGCTAATATC
>DAOVGO010000028.1 GCA_030672345.1 Methanosarcinales archaeon
ATCATCAGCGCGTCAACTGATGTGACCCGCCCATCTCCGCTCATGTCAGCAACAAGATCGGTCGCAAGCACGCCTGCCGCCATCCGGAGGGCAAGCACCGCATCGGCAGCCGAGAGTCTCCCGTCGTGATTGGCATCGCCGCGCAGCATTAACTCCGGGATGCGTATCTCAACAACGTTTCCTACCATCTCGCTCTTCTCAAGATCCGGACCTGTTAGTCGGAGTGGAAAGTACTTCTCAGGGAGCACTGTTCCGTTCAGTTCGTTCGCAAGGATTATGTCGTTGTTGCGTGCAATAATTGTGCTGTTGAATGTCTTGTTGTACTCGTTACCCGCGATCACCGTTACGTTGTACCCATCGTCTGCAAGTTTGTCACTGAAATCGTCGTACGTGGCATTAACCTCATCAACCCTGCCAACGAGCCTCCACGAAGGCACTCCTCGCCATGTTCGACTTTTGTCATCAGTCCAACTAACGCCATGACACCCGACACAGGATTCGAATGTCGAACGGTCCATATCCTCTCCGATCGCGCCTGTCAGCGTCAGGTTCCAGTCATCCACGCCGCCCAGAATCTCGATTGTGGTTATGTACTTGACCCAAAAGTGTCCGTCTGTTATCGGTGAATCAGCTCCCACGAAAGCGACCCTGAGAGGTCCGCCGTACTCCTCTGGTATCGGGCTTTCATCCTCGTCGTATGCTAATACCATCGTCATTGGTCCGGTGGTTCCCTCATAAGTTGCAATCTCGCCCATCACCTGCTCGTACGTGTAGATCATCGAATATTCATCCGATGCCGTCAGCTTCACGCTCTCTGAGGGCGTAATCCCGCCGACGAGATCCGCGAGATACGTGATGTTGACGCCCGTGTAATTGTGCGGTCCGACTACCGTACCCGTCGATTTCTTGAATCCACCGCATGCAGTGTAAGACGGCATCGCCCTGATCTCGTCAAGGGTGTAACCTCTCGTCTCGCTGCCTATCAAGGTGAGATTTGCTTTGACGGGGGCAGTTTCCACATCCAGCACGATCGTTACGATGTTTCCGATCTTCTGTCCGCCGGTCAGGTATGGTCCAACGAGTTTGAGCGGCGCAAGTGGCTTTCCTTTCTCAGTGAGTTCAGGCAGCTCCGAGCCATTCAGGTAACATGCCACGATGTAGCTATCGTTTCTTGCCAGATCTGTTGAACTGAAGGTTTTGCTGTAGCTGTCGCCTGCGATTACGGTAATGTCATACCCAACGCCCGCAAGCGTATCATTGAAAGCACCGCTGCCATGAGTATTGGTGTCGTCCACCCTTCCTAACAGATACCAGAGTGGAATTCCAGTCCATGTCCTGTTTTTGGAGTCGGTGTACGAAAAGCCGTTGTGGCACGTCACACCACTCTCAAACGTTGTTTTACTCACCGTCTCGTTTATCGCTCCGACGAGTTCAAGATTCCACGTGGTTTCTGCGGTTTCATTGCTGTAAATCGCGATCTCGGAGACGTCCCGCACTGACAATCCGTTTGTGGACGGATAAATTCCGCTGTAATTGTACCAGTACTCGGGAGCCATGCATTCGTGCATGTCCCGGTTGCCAAATACATTATCATCTGCAAAGAAGACGAGCTGCAACCCATCATTATAATCCGGGACGTGATCCCTGTTTTTATACCAGCAGAGGACGATCGGTCCCTGCCTCGGTTGCGGTGAATAGACGTTCTCGTAGCCGAACCACTTGTAAAAGCCGTCAGAGGCTCTGATCTTTACCTCATCTCCTGCTGACATCCCGCCGACCAGATCGCAGAGGTCTCTCACGTCTGTTCCTTTCACGGCACCCTTATCCTTGAGGTTTGCTGTCTCGTTTTCGTCCCACGGTCCAGGTGGAGAGTCGAAGACAGGTCCCTGGTGGAAGTAATGCGCAACGCCATCGCCCTGCACGGTCAGATTCGTCTCCATCCATGTGTAGTTCACTGTCGTTTCATTGAGTATCGTCGTCTCATCCGATGCATACTTTATCACGCTCACTTCAGTCGTCGCTGCCAGCGCAGGCACCGCCGAACACATAATCGCAATGCATAAGAGCATTGCCAGTATCGTACCGTTTCTCATGTTATCTTCCTCCTTTCTTGGTCACCGTCGTATCTGGTGATTCATGGTGTTCATGAAAGAACCGGTATAAATAGATTTTGGTTTGGAACACGGTGAAGTCAAATTAAAATAGTTGACATGAGATGCGACCGGGATCGCAACGGGGCATCCGGAGTATCCTCAGAACCGGCACAATCTAAAAATCCGGGCGTATCTCTGCAAGCATCTGCGATTTAAGCGCTATACCCGCGCGGGCGCAAGCAGCACCAAAGCCAGTGGCAGGGGAGAGATTCCCGCATACCGCTCTTGGACAAGGGAACAAGGGAACGCGAGTGACCCGCCCACACCCTTTCGGTCAACGAATGAACAGATCACACGAATGTTCGTGCCATCCCCAAAACCCGGGGAAGCACTCACATCTTTGCGATAAGATCCCTGCGGGTGATGAATCCGACCAGATCCTCCTCAAGATTGAGCACAGGAACCCCACCGTATCCGTACCTGAGCGCGATATCCACAACATCTGACGCCGGGGAATTGGTGTACACGGTTTTGACTCCGCGGCTCATGACATCAGCCGTCAGAAGGTTCTTGACCCGGCTATCCTGCTGGTTGGCAGGAACCATATCACGGATCGCACGCATCGCCCTTGCTATATCCTTCTCGGTGATCATCCCAACCAGTTGATACTCCTCCACCACAGGAAGCCGCCCGATGTCCTTATCTATCATTATCCTCCGCACATGAACGACACGATCGCCGGGTGAGGCGGTGATCGGTGTGCTCATGAATTCGGCAGCAAACCCGTCTGTGGTGCAGGTCTTCAGAACCTCTTCAGGCGTGATCCAGCCAAGAATCTCGTCACCATCCATCACAAAAAGTATGCATCGTTGCTGCCGTAAGATCGATATGGCATCGCTCATGCCCATATCAGGGGGGACCGTGGCATAAGTATCGCTGACCGCGGTTGCGACGTGCAGCGATGATGCAGGCATACCCGGTTTTCTGCTCGTGCCAAGTGCGCGTGCAATGTTTCGCATGGTCAGCACACCCCTGAGTTTGCCTTTACTTGTGACCAGCAACCGTCTGGTATCGTGCTTGTCCATAAGGTCCATCGCGTGAGACAGGTTCTCTGACTTCTCGATGCGTACTGGTTTTACCATAATTTCAGATACATTCATAATTATTCTCCCATCATAATGATCGCCTGGAGCATACTCTCCTGATTCAGGATTCCGACGACGTCGCCCTCCGCATCAACAACGACGATGCTGTTGATCAGTTCCTCGACCATTATCCGCGCCGCATCGGTTGCAAAACCATCCTGCGGTATCGTTATCAGTGGTGTGGACATGATATCCTCGGCAACGACCGGAACTTCAAGAAATTTCTCGTTTCTGCTGTGGGAGTCGGACGCGCACCCGAACGTCAGGTTGGAATTTGTGATCATACCAATCGGCTCTCCACCGTATTCAAGAACAACGACCCGGTCCACATCCTCGGTGTCCATCGTCTGCATGACGTGACCGATCGAATGCTGTCTGTGCACGACCGCAACAAAGTCAGACATGACATCGCCTGCGCGTATCTCTGCAGACTGCTTTGAGAGGTGTACGATCATATCCCACTTGGTGATGATCCCGTGCAGACCCTCATCACGGACGACGAGCCCGCCGATATCGTTCTCAAGCAGCAGTTCACATGTTTGTGGCAGTGTGGCATCAGGATATATGCCGATCAAAGACTTTGTCATGACCAGCTGGACCGGAATCTGATCGATCGGGCGCCTCCGCCACTGCGGCTCTGCCTGATTGAGCCTGCATGCGATATCGGCTTTGGTGAGCATGCCAACCGGCTCGTCATGCATCACTACCAGTAACCTGCTGATCTTGTGGCGGAACATCAGATTACGTGCCCGCGAAATCGGCTCCCCGGGTGTAACCGCGTACACCCGAGTGCTCATTATATCCCTAACCCGCATCTCTGTCATGTTGTTATCGTATTATTCCATTGCCCACTACTTCAGTGTAGCTAACGCCTGGACAACGTCTCTTTCTGTTACTATTCCTGTGAGAACATCTTGATCAATAATCGGGATCGAACCCACATTGTTTGCAACCATCATACCGGCAACCTCGCCAAGATCGCGATCCGATGTCGTCCAGACAACATCCCGCTTGATTAACGATTTGACAGGTGTCTCCAGTGCATCTTCGATGCCACCTGCGCCCTTCAGTGCTTCGCCACTGCCAAGAAACCGCAGCATATCAAAAGCGGTGGCGATCCCGAGCAGTATCCCGTTCTTGACAACAGGCAGACGTCTGAACTTGTTATCGACCATCAGTTTGCCAGCCGTTCCGATCTCGACGTCCGGTTCGACGGTTGTCACGTTTGCAGACATATATTCATGTATAGCGACACCGACCTTGACGTCTGCGATCAGGCGCATGAAATCCTGTTCGGTCACGATCGCAGATACGCGCTCATCCTTGTCAAGGATCGGCAGACATCCGACCGACTCGGCATACATCATCTTCAACGCATCTATAATCGAGGAGTTCGCATCCAGATGCGGAACCTCGGTCTTCATGATCGCACGTATCTCCTCGTTGACTGCGGCGAGCAGATTGCCACCGAATCGGTTGGTGACGAGTGTGTGTCTTGGTCCGCCGCAGAGAAAATCAACGATGTCCTTGCATACGATGATGCCGCTCAACCGCTGTGTGCCTGCATCTGCGATAGGGATTCTCCTGAATCCGTGTTCGAGCATCGTTCTGACCGTAGTCATGATCGGTGTGGTCGGTGGAACCGTCACAACACCCTCGGTCGCAACCGCCATCACATCACCATGATGCGCCGCAATGTGTGAATCAAGCCCGTTGCCGCCTCTGTCCCGCGCACCCCGAACTCCCATCGGTCGAGGTTTGTTTGTCTGCTGCCTTTTCATTTCATCACCATTAGTAAATGTATTCATGCATGTTCAAGGTGCATTTAAAACTTACTACCAACCTGCCAATCAACTCCCTCTGACGTATGAAACATACGCCATGATACTTATGGCGTAAACTCATTTAAAGTTAATGGGCTAATAGGCTTCCGGGCATAAGCCCACCAAAAGTATTAGAACGGACCGGAAGCATAGTAGGTGGTATTCGTGCCGATGTGCTGACCAAAGTGCTAGAGTGCGAGATTTGTAGCCGATATGTCTATATATGATGATCCGGTTAATGATTGAAGAATGAGGTTTGTATGGAGGTTTTGGCATCGATGGATGGTTCAGGCAAGGTGACAGGTATGCGGAACGATGACACCAATGGCGATAAAAAACCGCAAGCACCGTACCTCGTCATAGGCAGTGGGAGGATCGGGTCTGCGGTCGCCAGAGAATTGACCAATCGGAATAAGAAGGTCGTGATGATCGACATGGATGTCGGAAAGGTCGAAACTCTGCGTGAACAGGAGTTTGAAGCGGTCGTAGGGGATCTTAATGATCCGCATCTACTCGATCCGATCGACATCAAGAGCATAGAAGCGGTACTGATACTGAGTTCCGATGTTGCGGCAAATAGCACCGCGATCGGCACCATAAAGAGGATCTCGGAGGATATCCAGGTGATCGCACGCGCCCCGAGCACCGTCGCAAAGAGCGAACTTGAAGAGGCGGGTGCGGACAGCGTAATCGTGCCGCCAAGGATCGTTGCGGACGCCACGATCCGGATCCTTGAACATGCCGAGTCTGTCAGACACGCGTCAAACATTCTTGATATTCTGCGCTCGATCGGCGATAAGAAACTCGCGATCGTGGTACATGACAACCCCGATCCTGACGCCATGTCAAGCGCAGTTGCCTTAAAAACAATTGCTGCAAGCGTTGGCGCCGAATCCGAGATCGTGTACCGGGGGGAGATCGGGCATCAGGAGAACAAGGCATTTGTGAATCTGCTCCATATCGATATGGACAAGCTCGATGAGCACAACGCACGCTCGATGAGCGATTTTAAGAAGATTGCGATGGTTGACTGCTCGATACCGGGCGAGAACAACCTGCTTCCGAAGGATGTCATGGCTGACATCATTATCGACCACCATCCTGTGGATATGAAGAAGATACATGCCGATCACGTTGATATTCGTCCGAACACCGGGGCTACGGCGACGATCATGACAAAATATCTACAGGAGATGGATATTCCGGTCAACAAAGATCTTGCAACCGCGTTGTTGTACGGCATCCGCACCGATACACTTGGATTCAAGCGGAACGCAAATCCTGTCGATCTGACTGCTGCGGCATTCCTGTACCCGCTTGCAGACCACGAGATCCTGAACCGGATCGAAACGCCCGCGATCTCAACCGAGACACTGGAGACGTTTGGGGAAGCCATACGGAACCGGAAGATCAAGGGCAGCTATCTGGTCACGAATGCGGGCATCATCCGGGACCGGGACGCGCTCGCTCAGGCTGCTGACTATCTGCTGAACCTTGAGGGGATCACAACCGTCCTCGTTTATGGAATCGGGGAGGATTGCATCCACGTCTCAGGAAGGAGCCGCGACATCCGGCTGAATCTTGGAGAGGTCGTGCAGAGGGCGTTTGGTGCGGCAGGTTCTGCCGGGGGACATGCGACCACGGCTGGCGCCCAGATCCCGCTTGGGGTCTTCAGCGACACCAAGGATCGACAGGCATTGATGAGGATGGCAGAGGAAGTGGTGATGAAGCGGTTCTTTGCAACGGTCGGCGTCGAGAACGGTGATAGTGACGTTTAAGGGATTCGCAAATAAACAGAGGTGGCTTTTTAATTTCTTCTGGGTGGATGGGTTATAGCGAAGAAGATTAACCACAGAGGACGCGGAGGGCACAGAGAGTTGCTGTTTTCTCTGTGGTTTTCCGAAGCCCACTTCCAGAAGACAATAAAAAGTCTCAAACAGAGAAAAGAAAAAAATAAGGGGTAGAAGCGCTCAACTATTCATTAAGCGTTTCGATACCGATCTTCCTGACGTTCGGTTTCCATATCTTGTCTGGCATCCAGTCGGGCTTGTTCTTCGGAGCATCGACCTGTTCCCTCCACCCCTCGAAGATGTGCACCTTCTTTGTACCGCGTTCTCGCAGCATTATCTTTGTTGGATCACTCTTGTTGCCGCCGGTCCGATTGGCGACTTTGAGTGCAGCCTGACGTGGCTGTCTTCCTGAAAACACACCATGTTCACTCCCATCAGGGTCATGCAGTACAAAATTCCTTGTCTTGTCCATGATCATACACCTCGCGCCATAATTTAGCTATGCGCATCATGTATTGCTAAACCTTTATCAAATATTAATGTAACGCCTGTATCTGATGAACCGCGGAGACGAGTCGCAATGATAAGCATCATGGAAATCTACCAGTTACTTCCGAAGCTGAACTGCAAGGAATGTGAAAAACCCACCTGCATGGCGTTTGCAAGCTCGCTTCTCTCAGGCGAGTCTGTGCTTGAGGACTGCCCGCCGCTGTATCAGAGCGAGTACGAAGACCAGCTTGAGTCACTCACAGCGATGCTCGCGCCGGTCAAGGATGCTGCCGAGACCGGTTTGATCGTCCATGACGAGCTCTGCTTCGGGTGCGGGAATTGTGTGGTCGCATGTCCCGTAAACGTTGCCAATGATCCGCACGGCGCGGCGGTCGGGCTTGCGCCATCCAATGATAAGGTGATACTGGCAGTTGTAAACGGCGTCGTCACCGTTGCAAACGTCAGCGAATGCAGACGGTTCGGAAAGAACCGGATCTTGTGCGATGTCTGCATCGTGACCTGCCCGTCAAAGGCGATCGAATTTGTGTGATGGCGCTACCAAAAAAACCCAGGACGGCTTCTGGCTACCACAGTGCTCAAAGTGACTTCACCGCGCCGTTACGCCGTTAGTCCGCTTCGATCCCGCAATACACCGCAAAATGATCGGACGCCTTCCATGCATCCCTGCGGCCTGACGCGATCATCCCTGAGTTCGTGACATACCTGACAGAACTATCCGGTTGCAGCATATCCTGCGAGACAAGGATATGATCGAGCCAGACGCGGTGCCGGTAGCCCATCGGATGTTTCACGATAGGATCAGGGAAATCAACCGTCCACAGCTTCTTCTTCAGAGCGGGATCCTTTGACATCCACCACAGCGTGTTGTGAAATATCCTGCCAGGATCATAGACCGATCCCATGACCGTCTCAACAAAGCTCCGCCCGACCATCATCTCGAACGGATCCATCCCTGGACCATCGTTCATATCCCCCATCACCATGACCGGAACCGGGTCAGGTTCTGAGGTCAGTTGATCCAGACGCTCCTTGAGCTTGATCGCCTGTCCGAGAAGGCGTTTTCGGTTTGCAAGCGAGATCTTCTGGAAATTGTAGATATCCACCACCGAAAAGACCCCTTTGGACTTTGCATGCACCATAATAAGCCTGATCCTCTGCCCGCCTGCGCCGATCTCAAATACCGCCTCAAGAGGTTTTCGTTCCCATTTATGCACCTCTTTCAAGCCGTCGTTCTCGATGTCAGCCTCCCACGGCTCATAGAACGAGAACGCATCATCGACGGCAACGAGACGAAACGGCTCCCGGTAATAGAAGACAAGGTTCTGTCCGCCCCGGCTGACCCCACAGGCAAGCTGGTAGCCGGGCAGATAATTCTCGATGAAGAAGCTGTGCTCCGCCGGGGCGTTTGCAGCCTCGCATATCCCGAGCACGTGCGGATTTATCTCCCTGATCACCGATGCGATCTTCTGTGCCCGCGCCTCCTCCTCTGGCTTGATGACATTGTTCTGAAACATCCGGTTCATGTGCTCGATGTTGTACGACATGACGGTATATTCAGCCATTTTCCCTCCTGTGCCAGATATCAGAGTTCAGAAGTCAGTCATCACTCTGAACTGGTCGATCTCTTCTTTTGCAAGCCCTTCTATGAACATCTCAGCTGTCTGGTACACATCCTTTGCATTCGTGATCGCGCGCCCGACAACAAGGATATCGGCTCCCGCACCCAGAGCCTCGCTGATGTTATCCACCCGGACGCCGCCAGCGACCGCGATCAGCATCTTCGTAGAGCGTTTCTCAGCGAGCGCCTTGATATCAGGGATGCTGCCCCACTGGTATTCGGTCTCTTCGACATCGATTGCGCGGTGCAGTTCCACGACATCTGGGAGGGTTTTTAGCTTGCGCAGCATCGGCAGCGGATCAGGTAGGTTCAGGGTGTCGATCACCGCATAGATTCCTGTCTTGTGCGCTTCCAGAATCGCCTTGTCGATCGTTGAGACCGGCGCAAGCGCGGATATTACAACCGCGTCGGCGGTCGCATCGGCAACCATGCGCGCCTCGAGATTGCCTGTGTCCAGCGTCTTTAAATCGGCGACGATGAACGCATTCGGCGCAACCTCCCTGATCCTTGCGATCACATCGGTGCCGTACCGCTTGATCAGCGGGGTGCCAGCCTCAAGAATGAGGTGATCGCTGTCTGGCAGCGACTTTACGACCCCGAGTATCTGATCGATGTTCGGATTGTCGAGCGCGACCTGAAGATACGGCGGATCCCATAAACGTGATATCTTGAAGCCCATGATCGCGTGTGTGCCCCTATCCTTCTCGTGGAGCACCGTATCGATCCCAGGAAACCCGCTCATCGCACGTTCGAGCGCCAATTTCGTTGCTCCGTAGTTGTATCTGTATATCCGGTTGTAATCCGCAGCTTGCGGGTGGATGAAGACACTTGCGACGATCACAAGTTCTTCTGTCTGTTCTTTCGGGATGATTCCCGCCTCGACCGCATCTGCGACCGCCTTTGCAACAGCAGCCTGCGCAGGACCAAAGACGAGCGCAGCCTGATCCATATTCTTCACCGTCACCTTGGGAACGATCAGGGTTGCAGGTTTTGTGAGCAGATTCGGGCGTATGACCGAGAGGAGGGGCGTGTGCCCCCCTGATAGCTGGGTCATCCCGGTCGCGAACGCCTGCCCGACCGGACCGTCTTTGTCCCCGATCATCAGGTCAACGTGTGCGAGTTCTGGCGCCTCGCCGATTAGAGCTTCTCCGATTGATATCAAATGATCTACCTCGCGTTTATTGGTAGTGATTATAGTTCGAGCATCATATAATTACTTTGGTTCGCGGGGAC
>DAOVGO010000157.1 GCA_030672345.1 Methanosarcinales archaeon
AATCGCAATCGATGATGCAATCGCTTCAACCGGAGGCAATGACGATGTTACCCCGGTCATGATCAATAATGTTGTAAATGCCGGTGTTGTTCGCATTGACATACACTACGACCCCTTGGTTGTCTGGGTGGTTGATGTGGCAGATGGTGACTTTGATTTCATCACATCGAGCATCGACAACGCTGCCGGTGTTGTCAGGATCGGTGCGATGCAGGTTGCATCAAGCGGCTTAAACGGCGATGTTCTACTTGCTGAAGTTACACTGCAAGCGAAAGGAGATCAGGGAAATACAAGTGCGCTGAGTATTGGCATAAAAGAGCTGAAGGATGTCACACCCCAGTGCAATCCTATCCAGGCAGGCGTTGAAGACGGTATCTTCACGGTGAGTTGCCTGTGTGGAGATGTAAATGGGGATGGAAATGTGTTGCTGGATGATGCGATGTATCTTGTGAAGCATTGTGTCGAAGAGCCAGGGTTTGAGCAGATAAACGAATGTGCATCAGACGTCAATTGCGATGGCGTGATAGAAATGGCTGATGCGATGTATCTGGCAAAGCATTGCGTAGGGGTACAGGGATTCGAAAAACTGCATTGCTGCGCAGGATAACAATAGTGGATCATTCCACTATTGTTTAATTATTTATTCAGCTTTCGCATTATCTCGGACTTTATTTAACATAGCTTCCTATATCTCTATAAAGATGGTTTCATTCAGCGAAGGGACGAACATGGATATCGATGGAATACATAAAATCAACAAAACCGCTCGAGTTGATTGCGGCCATCAAGCCGATCATGGATAAACCCGAGATCGCGGAAGCAATCGACAAATATGCTCCAATAAGTACATCGATCGTGTGTGAGTACCTGAACGATTCGACCGACAGTGCATTCCTGACCGAAGCAAGGTGCTCATCAAATTCCTGCTCATTCAGATTCAGAATCGATAGACCAAACACTCGGCTCGGAATCGTATCTTGCAGATGAAATCATCGAATTCGGGATAAGGAAATCAAGAACCTTTAACTTCCCCTCTGCAAGATCGATCTGTACGGCGATCTCTTCGATCGCAATCCAACCCCCTGTTTTTATGTATTCTAGTATCCCCCCCGGATATACAGAGCAATGTTGTCACATTATGATATTTGTTGTTCTGCTATATAATAGAGTAGGAATGTGAAATACTGAACAATGTTTCTTATTGTTTTATAAGTCCTCATGATATCATACAACAGCGCGACCACGGTTGCGCGACCACGGTTTAAAAAATCCGAGATGCACAGGGATTTGCCCTCTTGGGTATCGTGGCGGGTACATCAGAAATAAACAGGAGGTAAGGTAAATGAGCGAAATAGAGAAGATTGAAGGAGAAGAAATGCTCGAGCTCGATGCGGAAATGAGCGAACTCGAGGACATAGACTTAGACAAACTGGAGGAAGCGTGGAAGGCATTTGAAGCGGAGTCGATAGGGCGAGGGCAGTTGAGTGCTGAAGATCTCTCGAAAAGATGGGACGGCTATTTTGAGGAAAAAGCCACAAGAGAGAAACCAGAAGAACCAGAGACAGAGGACAGCGAGTTAGCTGAAATAGCTGAAATAACCGAAGTGATCGAAGCACATGAGCGCGAGATATTCGAATATGAAAACGTCGTGGGCGTTGGAGCTGGCTTTAAGGCTATAGGTGGAAAACCTACAAAGGATCTTGGTCTGGTAATATTTGTCGAGAAGAAGGTGCCAAGAGAGGGACTTTTGCCGAGGATCATTGTTCCACCTGAGTTTGACGGGAAGAAGACAGATGTGGTAGAGGTAGGCAGAATAGAGGCACTTTCGTTCAAGGGTCGCTACAGACCTGCTTTTCCGGGTTGCAGCATCGGGCATTATCGCATCACGGCAGGAACTTTTGGCTGCATGGTTCAGGACAAAAAAACGCATGCGTTCAAAATCCTGAGCAACAACCATGTATTAGCCAACGTGAATGCTGCCCGCATAGGTGATCCAATAATACAGCAGGGAAGCTATGACGGTGGAGTGTATCCAAGGGACATGATCGCCAGGCTTTATAGATATGTTCCTCTTGCTGCGTCCAGCTGGAACCTGGTTGATGCAGCAATTGCCACACCACATCTTCGGTCCGTTATAGCGAGCATTCCAGGTCTTGGTATCCCAACGGGAACTGCACAAGCAAGACTTGGCTGGACCGTTTACAAGGCTGGAAGAACTACTCAATTGACCCGCGGGCGAGTTACTGCAACTAATGCAAGCGTGAAGGTTGGGTATGGTTCAGGGATTACGCTGTTGTTCCGCAACCAGATTGTCACAACAGTGATGGGCGCACCCGGAGATTCTGGTTCGCTGTTGGTAGACCCTTACAGGAGGGCAGTGGGACTACTCTTCGCAGGCTCGTCAAAGATAACTATTCATAACAACATCACGAACGTTCTGATGGGTCTCGGTGTGGAAATGGTCACGGCACTGTAGGGTCTTACAAGACCCTTTTTATTTTTTATAAGAAAAGGTTTTTATGGACAAAAAATTTTTAATCCTAATATTGATATTTGCCATATCATTCATCATGGCTATAGCAATAATCAATAAAGAAGGAGGTAAAGAAATGGAAAAAACATCGATTGAAGATGTGATAAGTAGATATGAAGACCAGCTTATGAGTATAGAAGGTGTTGTTGGAGTGGGAATAGGGGAAACCTCGACTGGAGAACCGTGCATAAAAGTGTATGTAATAGAGAAGACACCAGAACTTGAGGAGGTCATCCCAAAGGAATTGGAAGGTTATACGGTTGAAATAGAGGAGGTAGGGGAGGTTAAAGCACTTTAGATTTAGATAGCCATTCTTGGGTTCATAAGCAGAAGTTACAAGATTGTTAAATTTGATTAGGAGGGGAAATCATGAGCAAAGATGGAAAGTGTATAGCCGTCTCAGACGTACATCTGGGAGCAGAGTCCGGTAATCGGGACACGTTTATTGATTTCATCGAAAATCTGGGGGATGATGTTGATCGTCTTGTTCTTTTAGGAGACATACTTGATTTCTGGAGGAGAGACCCTGTTGGAGTATTGCTTGAGAATATCGACATAATTCAGAGACTTATGAGCCTCGAACCTGAGATAAACGTCTCTTATGTGTTAGGTAACCACGACTTCCATCTGATACAATTTTCCAAGTCTTACTTTGGTTCCATGTTCGATCTTGATTATGACCTGAGCCTCAGATACGGCGAGACCACATATCGATTTATACATGGATACCAGCTTGAATACAAGCGATTCGGGACTCTGGCGGCGTATGAGCTGTTTGCAGATGAGATGTGTGAGGCAGGAGATGATGTTGGGCGGGTCGCTGATGCGGTCTGGAAGAAGATCGTTGAGGGAGGAGATGTCCTTAACAGGATCAGAAATCTCATCGGTCGCCCGAACTGGGTCAGCGAGATGGTGGGTGAGACTGCCTCTCCGCCTGTTAAGAGGAATTTGAAAAAACTCGAAGGATATGCTGCCCAGTTGACCACCGGAAGATATGCGGGTGAATTTTTGATATACGGGCATACGCACGAGCCGTTTGTGAAGATGGAGAAGAATATCGCAAACACGGGTTCGTGGGTGGAGGGTTCTACGGATTATCTGGAGCTCGATGCCGGAGGCGTGACGCTTGAGAGCTACTGATACCGACGTTATAACAGACCATGGACATGAGGTACCGAAACACTGTTACTGAACAATGTTTCTTACTGTTTTATATGGGGGGTTGCGCTTCTGTAATGGTAGCACGGTAGCATGATGGTGCGACCACGGTTCGAGAAAGTGCCGTGGCAGTGCGAATCGATAAACATCATGAGGAGGGAAAATATGAGAGAGAAGATCGAAAATAGCAAGGAATTCAGGGACAGGATCTTGAAGGACGAGAAACTGCTGAACAACCTCAGTGAGAAGATCTCAGATATACTTGAGGGAAAGGTCGAGATCGGGGAAGACGAGAGCTACACATTCGTGCCGCTCGTCTATGAAAAACCGGTCTTTGTGCCGGAACTGTTCGCAGGTCCGGTCGTTGGAATCCTGCCGCACGAGCACATCGGACCGCTCCAGGGTATTATCGTACCGTGGCGGTGGTGGTGGCAGGGAATACCGTCGCCCGAGATTCTGCATTACCTTGAAAAATACAGGGTCACTGAACAAATCCCGCGCCGTGCCATGTCACTCGGAGAGCAGATACTCAATAACAAGGAGCTTCTCGGTGAGCTCAGTGAGGGTATATCAGGCGTTCTGAAGGAGCATGGTGTCGCTATCAGCGAGGATGCCGTATACATGTTCTCGCCGATTGTCTATAAGAAGCCGACCTTTGCGCACGAGATGTTTATGGACGTGGGTCTCTCGGCGTTTTCGCCGGCGGTGCTTGCAGACCCGACTCCAGAGCCTTCAATCGAGGCGATGGCAGAACTCCGGGCTTCAGAACCTCATCTGATAATAAAGCGTATCGTCGGTCCGATCGACGGGATACCGGCACCTGAACTCCTTCATGCGCTGGAAAGGTTTAATTTCCGGATAAGAGGGATAAGAGGATAATCTGTGTGCACATGGCATCCTGCTCCGGTGCCCGGGGGTATGGATGCCACGAAACACCAGAACAGATACCATGAAGCCGCCCTTGAAGATATCTTCAGAAATACCGGAGGTATCAGAGCAGTTATTTGTCGAAGAGCGAGATTTGAAGGACGAGGCGGTCTATTTCATCCTTGACCCGGATAAACCCTCGTGGGCTTTTATTAATGAGAACGGTCTGGAAATATTGGACCTCTGCGACGGCAAAAACACAGTTCACGATATTTCAGGAACGATTGCAAACAGATACGAGATAAGCCAAAAAAACGCAGTGACCAGCGTCGAATCCTTTTTGGATCGGATGGCGAATCTTCAAATCATACGCTACGACGGTAGAGGTGCAGGAGTGGGTGCTCACGAAAGAGACTATGTCAATCCGTTCCGAAGTATGGCAATCGAGATAACCAAACAGTGCAATCTGAGGTGTGTTCATTGCTATCTGTCGGCTGGAGACCCGGCAGAAGATGAACTGACCACCGAAGAGATAAAAGACCTGATAAGATCCGCAAAAGAACTTGGTGCGATATCGGTGAGCATCGGTGGTGGCGAGCCCCTGATGAGACCTGATTGTATGGACATCATAAAATATGCGGTTTCTCTGGACATGCTGGTTGCATTGGGAACCAATGGAACACTTATAGGCAAAGAGATTGCGGAGGCATTGTCAAAATTACCGATCAAGGTTCAAATAAGTCTGGACGGAGCTAAAAAAGCGACGCACGACCGTATCCGGGGAAAGGGCAGCTTCGATTCTGCGGTCAGGGGGCTTGATAACCTGATCAAAGAAGGCATGGGCAAGGATATCGTCATTGCTTTCACGCCGATGAGCCCGAACATCGACGAAGTTCCGGAACTGATCGATTTTGCTCTTGAAAAGGGGATACGGGTGATTCAGTTCCCTCCACTCTCATCATCCGGGAGAGCAAGATCGGATTTTGACGAATTGAGACTCTCTGATGATGAAAGACTGTGGTTCTGGGACTTTATCTCAAAGAGGTCAAAAGAACTGAAAGGAGAATTGGATCTGCTTGCAGAATGTTTTTCTCTGGATATAAACAACATAGGAAGTCCTTACCGGTGTTCGATAGGCAGTCAGTTGCGGATCGCTCCAACCGGGGATGTTTATCCGTGCCAGTGTTTTCATTTTGGCTCTGAATACTGCATCGGCAACGTAAAAAAACAGAGTCTGGACGAGATCGTAAACGGCAGAAAACTCAAAGAGACGATAAAAACCTCTTTTACAAGACCCCTGGGGATAGACGAGTGCAGGGAATGCAAATGGAGAAATTTCTGTGGAGCCGGTTGTATGGGAAATAGTTTTGAGACCAATGGAACGATCTGGAGATCGGATTCCTGCAATGTCAGGAAACGGTGGATCGAAAAGTCATTTGAATCGAAATTTAACGAGATTTACCGCCCGGAAGGCAGAGAGAAGACCTCGATTGAGGGGGTTTAAGCTTTGGGCGATATTTACCGAAATATCAGGAAATCCTCTGCGATGCTGCCCATTCTGCTCGCAGGGCTGATCATAGGCTTAAGTGCCGTACCTTCTGCGCAGGCTGCGGATCTCTGCTCGTACGACGGTCCATATATATCAGAGAACTATCTGGAGGTCTCAGACTTTCGAGTAACTAAAACCGGACCGAAACCTCTGGTAGTGAACGATACAGTGACTGTGTCATTTACGCTGAAGAGCGTCGAGCATTCAGTACAATTCGGTGGTGCTGGAGTCTATGTAAACGTAAGAGATCCTGCTGGTAAGAACAGAAGCTTCGGGAATGCGTATCATTTGAATACATTACAGAAGGGTGAAAGTATAAACTTCACAGCGGACATAACTGTGAACAAGTCTGGAAACTGGACATTCTGGCCGGTTTACAGCTCCGTGCAAGGCAATCCTATATATGCAGGCTACAGGTTAAAGTCGACATACAAGAACCGTGAGATTGGTGATTACTTTTCAGTAAGGTCTTCCGGAACGAAATGTATGGCGATCAATGGCAAGCCGAATGTGATATCGCCGATCCTTTTAGAGATGGGCGAAAATGAGAACAAGACTCTGGCAAGCGGGGGAACTGGACACTTGGAAATGGGTATTCCCCGATTGTGGATTCGATCGATATTAATAAAAACAATGTCTGGTTTTTGCTCAAAAAGGATGGTATAAAAAAGAAGGCTCGCTAATCGACTGGAAGTATTCCGGAAACTGTTTGCCAGCAACACGCGCATCATCTATGGCGCCCCCACGGCATACCATAATACGCCGCCAGATAATTTCCCGACAAATAGCACCTTTGTGTATCAGGATGACGTGGGTTCCGAGGACGATGTACCGATTTTCAGCGTCTATGTGGACGCCATCTTCAGCAACACAACTGCCGATTTCGTGCGACTTAAGTATGCGATATTGATCGACGATGAGCCAATCAAAACCGATGCCGATCCAAATGACAAGTTCAGAGTGGTGATCGAAACCAAAAAAAGCAACCCGCCCACCACGCCAGATAAACCATCAGGCAATTCTTCCGGTCAGACCGGAATTTTCTACATCTACACGGCAAACGCAACAGATCCGGACGGTGATCGAATCACATACTTCTTCAACTGGAGCGATGGACCCAACACCCTTCGGAGGTGGTGAATTCCGGTAAATCAGCAAGTGCAGAGCATAGCTGGGAAAATCCGGGAACGTACAATCTCACGGTCAGGGCAGTGGATAGGTGGGACGAGAAATCAGAGTGGTCTGATGTGCGGAATGTTACGATAGGGCGCACATTTCATTCGGATCCTACACCTTTGGATTTGGAAACGGTTACGATGATCGTGGTTCTGATAATCAGAGTGGTTCTGATAATCATCGGAGTGATTCTGATATTCGCAGGGCTTCTGTTCATCGCTTCCCCCACGAGGGCGAAAGATGTCGTGATTGAAATTGGGATTCCAATGAAGGTAACTGGCAAATATATGGGCGGAGTCGGGCTAGCACTCATCTTGATAGGGGCCATGTTACTGGGATCAGCTATGCTCGTCTAAATTTGATGCAAATCATCCAAAATAACAATACAACGGCACAAATTGATTATGGGAGGTATAATCGATGGATATATCCAACAACAACTCACTTCGCCGAATAATGTGCATTTTCATATCACTAACGCTCTGCACAGGGTTATGTGCCGGAGCGGATGCGAGAACCTCAAAGACGACACTGGCAGAGGGAGAATCCCGTGATCTGGGGGGTGGCTACTCGATCACAGTCACAGAAATCGATATGAGAGCAGACAAAGCCACATTTAGGTTGATCAAGGACGGAAAGACTGTTGATTCTACGACTGTGAAAAGCGGCGAGCGGTTCAGACTTGTGTATGGTGAGAATTTTTATTTCAAAGCCACTCTGGATGCCATATTTGCCGGCACCACTACGACTCTGGTCAAGTTAACCGGCTGTGAGAGCGGGTACACATCAGGGACTGGAGACGAAGACACAACCGACACGACACCCCCAACCGTGACAGAAAAGAGTCCAACCGGCGAAAACGTCCCGGTTACAACAGAAATAACCATAACATTCAGCGAACAGATGGACAGGGGATCGGTAGAGTATGCATTCTATATCTATGATTCTATGCAGAATAGAGTCTCTGGCAAGTTTAGCTGGGAGGGTGACACGATGATCTTCACACCGAGTTCCAATCTCGACCATGACACACAGTACTTTGCATCTCTCTATGATGGTGCAATGGATCTGGCTTACAATAGCTTAGGGCTTGCCAGAAAATAACCTGTTAAAATTCGTGTCATTCGCCCATTCGTGTAATTCGTGTGCGACAAGAAGTCGCATCACAGATTGCCCTTGTGGCTACCCCTTCCATTCGGGGTAATCCTACTGCGGAATGCGCGGATGGTAACGCCCGCGTGTTAAGCCCGCATGGACATGCGTGGAACAATCAGAAAGTCCGGGTTCTGGATCAACTGCCAGGATTAAAGACACTATGAAGAAACGAAAGTTGAACCATTGTAAGAGTCGTAACACGAGACCGGGCGAAATTGGACTGATACGCTTGGACCAAAAGGTATGGAATCAGACTATAATGGCTACGAATACGTTATAGGGAATGGACGAGTGATTCTCGGCTTACAAATGGCTTCTAAGGTGTCTACAATTATCTGTGATGCGGAACTTGGTAAGCCATATGCGTTCCCAAAGTATCCGGGTAGGAGCTCCGTAAGGGGTGACGAAGGCGCAGAGGGTAGAGGAATCGGTAAAAAGCGAATGGCAGCTTGTAATGAGTTGTATAGGGGTTCAAAATTTGCCCTAACCCGAAAGGGTGCTGACCTGACCGTGAGGCTGTTTCGCTGTATAAACGGAGGCAAACCTGCGAATGTAAGTAATTCAATTACGCCCAAAACAGGCGAGAGACTTACAGACGCTCGTATGAGTGTTAACGGGCTGCAAACCGGAATTACAAAAGCGGTGATCGAATGAGAACTGCTGCCCGATACAGAAAGGGCTGCGAGATGCTTGAGCGGTATGAAGGGAAACTTTCACGTACCGTTCTTAGACGAGGAGGCGCGAGTAATCGCGTCTTCTCAGTCTACGATAAAATCACGAATGCAGACGAATACCACGAATTACACGAATTTGCCTGCCGTGGAATCCGAGTGTTTTCACTGGAATTTTCGATTGTGCCCCCTTTCAGTACCCGGGCAACAGTTCTCATTCGATCACCGCCTTTGTAATTCTGGGCACCATCTAAAAATCCGAGTGTTTTTCGCCGATTGTCGAATGTCGAGTAGAGCCCGATAGCTGCACCTCATGCCGTATTCTTGGCTTTGAGGTTACTATGAGCCCCCTCACAGAACCGGACGTGAAGTTTTGCCTCATCCGGCTCTTCAGAAGAACCCTCCCCATCATTTGTCGCTCATAACCAACACTACCGTTGCGGCTACAGTATCCCATCCCCCCGGCTTCACATCAGCCTGTTACCAGTACTTGGGTGTGGGGTTCAGTTCTGAGGTGGTGGCTAACCTTTCCTCAAGGCTTGGATTTTCAGAGCTGTGACAGTATGAACTTTGCTCGGCACGCTCGCGGCATTCGCCCCATTCACGATTTTAACAGGATATTCTATATAATATCTACTGAAATAAATTCTGATTCCGAGCCATCGTATAAACCGGGTATGTCAATTGTTGGGGGTCTCCTAACAGCGGCATGAGGCAGACGCAGGGTCCCGCCCGTGCCACCGACACGTGCTTATACTTTCACAGACATCGAAATGATCACCATGCGCTTTGATCTCCATATTCACTCCACGCATTCAAGGGACAGCAGATCGCCGATCGACTCGATACTGAAACATGCCGTGGATATCGGTCTTGACGGGATTGCGATCTGCGACCATGACACAACGAGGGGCGGGGTCATCGGAGAAGAGCGCGCAGAGGAACTTGGTCTCCCTCTGATCGTGATTCCCGGAATTGAGATAACGACGACGAAGGGGCACCTCATCGCGCTTGGGGTGCGGGAGGACATTCCTCCGAAACAGACGCCGCAGGAGACGGTTGCACGCATACGCGAACTTGGTGGCGTCGTTGTGGTGCCACACCCGTTCAAGCGGTTGTGCCACGGCATCGGGGATTTCTCAGATCTGGATGTGGATGCGGTCGAGATCTTCAATTCAAGATTCATCACAGGGGAGGCAAACAGAAAAGCCGAGCGGATGGCGCTCGAGATGGGGATTCCCGCGGTAGCAGGAAGCGATGCACACGTTGTGCCGATGATCGGGTATGCTGTGACCGAGATTTCGGCAGAGCGCAATTTGCAGGCGGTTCTGGATGCAATCCGCGATGGAAAGACCCGGGTTTACGGAAAGCGCACACCCATCAAGGTCTTTGCAGCGCAGATGATCCGGGGATGGTGCCGGCGAGTGAAAGAGATACTCGGAATCAAGGTGGAATAAGCATCGTCCCGGTGTCCCGGGGGCTGTCACGCACGCCGCCCGTGTTGCAGATAAGCGTGATCGCTTAAAATCTACGCGTGATTCACTCACCTGCGTTCATCCGCATGCATCTGCGGTTGATTAAAGGAACGCCCATCTGAAATTAACCGCAGTCTGTGAAACAGCGCCGAAGGCATGGGCACCGATAAACGATAGATGCCTCGACAGAGGGGGTTGGGGTATATCGCTTACACCAACGTTAAGGAGTTGCGCATAATTAATCTGCACAAATTAACTTCTTCGCGGACATATCTTGTAATTCCATTCGCCATGAAAATCAGAGACTTTTATTACTTTCTGGTCACTATGATTCGGTAGTGTCCCAGCCAGTAGTTGATGTGATATAACGTGGATTTTACGGTGAAATCACTCCAACACGCTTTGCCCAAAAATCGGCACCGGAAGATCACGAATGACACGAATGATGGAGATACGGACGATATTAACGAAACATTTTGGAATGGCTATCATCAACTACGTAGTAGGGCACTACCCGTTTTGTGGTGGTTGTTATCAAATTGCACAGTTGGCTCTGATAAAATTACACACTTGACTATGACAAAACATATAAATATGTACTACTTGAATAGTACATATATGGATAAGCTGGAAGAGATCATTACAGAATTTCATAAAGAACCCCTCCCCCGATTGTTTAAAAGAGAGTTATCCGTTCCAGTAGACACTGACAAAGTGATAACAATAATAGGTTTGAGGCGTGTGGGAAAAACGTACTATCTCTTTCAAACGGTCCGGGAACTGATGGACAGGGGACTGGAAAAAAAGCGGATTTTCTACATAAACTTTGAAGATGAGAGAATAAGCGACATATCTGTAAACGATCTTGCCAGGATCATTGAACTGTATTACAAGATAAATCCGGATGCAAAGACACTTTATCTTTTCTTTGACGAGATACAGCTGATCGACGGCTGGGAGCGTTTTATCAGGCGGCTGACCGAAAGGAAGAATGTCCGGATCTTTCTGACCGGTTCCTCATCAAAACTGCTGTCAAAAGAGATTGCCACGAGTCTCAGGGGGCGGACATTATCCTTTAACCTGTTCACGCTTTCCTTCAGGGAATTCCTGCGTGCATTGGATGTCACACCCGGTTTCCCGCTCATCGAATCGGAAAGGGGTGCTCTGAAAAGATATCTTGATGAGTACCTGCAATCAGGCGGGTTTCCTGAACTGCTCGGGTACGACCGGATGGTCAGGTTGCGAACACTGCAGGAATATGTGGATCTGATCATCTACAGGGACCTGGTGGAGCGGTACGGTATAGAAAAAATATCTGCCCTGAAATTCATGATCAAATCCCTGATACGAAACTTTGCACGGGAGTTGTCTGTGAGGAAGTTACATAATTACATGCAGTCAGCAGGTGTCTCACTGAGCAAGACAAAGGTCTATGAATATTTCTCATATCTGGAAGATATAAATTTTATTTTCCTTATCAAAAAGTACGGAAAGGGAGTGAGAGAGGTCGAAGGAAGCATACCAAAGATATACCTGATCGACCTTGGATTTGTGACACTGCACGGGCTGGAAGATGTGGGGAGGAGAATGGAAAACGTGGTTGCGATAGAGTTATTGAGAAGAAAGAACTACTTTAACCCCCTGCTCGAAGTGTTTTACTGGAAGGACACGTACGGACGCGAGGTGGATTTTATTCTCGCCGAAGGTTCGGAGGTCACGCAGTTGATACAGGTGTGCTACGATATTTCTGACCCATACACGAAGGACCGGGAACTGAAGTCGATCGCAAGAGCGTCGAATGAGCTGGATTGCAGCAACCTGCTTGTGGTCACCTGGGAGTATGAAAGTGAGGAAGAGTTCAAGGGCTGTAAGGTTGGGTTTGTGCCGCTGTGGAAGTGGCTGCTTTAAAAATCATACCGCTCATGAGTCAGGGTTTTTGGTCCCAACATCCCTCCCAAAATGAATTGGGGGCGTCCTGCTAAAGGCGGGGATGTGGTAAATTAGACATTACCGGGAAACTCCGGACGAACCGAATGCCTGCTGGGTTCAGGTTGAGCGAAAAGGTCAGGGATTTTGTTTTAAGCAGGATACAGGTTGAAGTTCGGTAAGTGAATGCTTTCTTCGAGGGGAGATAAGGCATGGAACTGCCCATGAACACGGTTGTGATTCTTGCAAGCTATATTGGGTTTCCGATTGCAATAGGTGCATTCATCATTACGGTGAAATCGCTCCAACTTTGCCACACCGGATGTCGAGTAGAGCCCGATAGCTGCACCTCATACCGTATCCTTGGCTTTGAGGTTACTATGAAGTCCTGCTCAAAGATCGCTTCGAGAATCTTCTTTAACGCCATCTGAACAATCTTGTCCTCGACAGCCGGGATTCCGAGCGGTCTTTTATCGCCGTTTGGCTTTGGGATATAGCCTCGCATGACCAGGTGGGGCTTGTACTGCTTTGCTTTAAGCCGGCATACCAGATCTGCGATATTCGCATCCAGCTTCTCCGCGTATTCTCCTACTGTTACTCCGTCGATACCGGTTAGGGCTTATACTGCTTTGCTTTAAGCCCCACCCGAAGGGCAGTTTTTACTCGATTTTTTGTGAAAAAATCGTTTAGGAAATCCTCGGTAAGTAAATGTGCTAATGACGTAAACTTACATTTCGGATCTTCCTTAGCTCTTAGAGTTATGGACATCAGTTCTAACCTTTCCCCAAGGCTTGGATTTTCACCAACTGGACAGTATGAACTTTGCTCGGCGCACTCGTGTCATTCATACATTCGTGATCCAACACGCTTTGCCAAAAATCAGCACGGCTCGATCGTGGACGGCGGCTTGGACGAGATCGCATAAGCAACCCATGTCACGCCCCCGATCTCATTCGTGATCCGGCTGCTGATCTTCTCGAGCACGTCGTACGGGAGCCTGACAAAGTCGGCAGTCATCGCCTCAACCGATTCCACCGCCCTGATGATGACGACGTGTCCGAGCGATCGTTCATCCCCGAGAACACCTGTCGCAAGGTCGTCTCCGACCATCGCAAATGCCTGCCATGTTTTATCGTAAAATCCCGACGCCCTGAGCTCTTCTTCAACGATCGCACTTGCGTCCCGGCAGATTCGCAATTTATCAGGCGTCACCTCGCCGATGATCCTTGCAGCAAGACCCGGACCCGGGAACGGGTGGCGGATAACGATGCTGTCAGGCAGCCCGAGCATCCTTGCGACCGCCCGCACCTCATCCTTGTAGAGGTCCCGTATCGGCTCGATCAGCCGCAGCTTCATCTCATCGGGCAGCGCGCCAACGTTGTGGTGCGACTTGATGCGGGATGCAAGATCCGACGTCGCCGCGCTCTCGATGCGATCAGGGTAGATCGTGCCCTGCGCCAGAAAATCGACATCCCTGATCCGGGCTGCAACCTCATCAAAGACCCGGATGAACTCATCGCCGATCACCTGCCGTTTCTCCTCAGGATCGCTTACTTTGCGCAATCTCTTTAGAAACCGATCTTCTGCATCGACGACCTCGAGATTCATCCTGAAATTGTCTTTGAACGTGCGCACAATCTCTTCGGTCTCGTTTTTCCGCATAAGACCGTTATCAACATAGATGCAGGTCAACAGGTCCCCGATCGCGCGGTGAATCAGAACCGCGACGGTTGCGGAATCGATTCCACCGCTCAAGCCCAGAATCACTTTTTCAGAACCGACGGTCTCCTTAATCTCCCTGATCGCACTTTCGATGAACGATTCCGGGCTCCAGTCCGCATCGCAGCCGCACATCGAGAAGAGGAAGTTTTTGAGCATATCTTCGCCCCGTGGGGTGTGCACAACCTCGATATGGAACTGAATTCCGTAAATATGATCCTTTCGGAATGCGGCGACCGGTGAGCCCGCGGTGTGTGCGATGACATCGAAATTTTCAGGCAGACTCCGGATCAGATCGCCATGTGACATCCAGACGATCTCTGTATCCTCAATTCCAGAGAAGAGATCAGTCTTGTCGTCCACAAAAAGTTCGGTCTTCCCGTATTCGCGCATACCTGCCTGTTTAATGTCGCCGCCCATGATATGCGCGATTAATTGTGCCCCGTAGCAGATTCCAAGTACCGGGATTCCGAGCTTGAGTATTTCAGGGTCGCATACCGGGGCACCATCTGCGTATATGCTGGACGGACCTCCTGACAGGATGATTGCCGCCGGATTCATCTCTTTGATCGTTTCATAGGGTATGGTGTGCGGGATTAATTCGGCATACACCCCGAGGTTCCTGCACCTCCGCACAATCAGGTGGCTATACTGACCCCCAAAGTCCATGACAGCTATGAGTTGTTTCTCCATCGCAGGTATCTCGCTATTCTCTGCTCGCCATCTCTTGTGTATATCAATACGTCTCTAACATATCAGACGATCATCCACGCCTCAAATAATCGACGTGGATGTGTTATCTGAGATTTTTCGATCGAACGCCGGAGTAACCCGCTAAACAAGTTCCGGCAATCGTTAAAATCCGAAAAACATCAGATTCTTCTGCCACGGCGCCCGCCTTTTGACATGGTGCCGTCGTGCGGCAGCGGTGTCACGTCCTCAATTCTTCCGATGCGTATCCCGGTCCTTGCAAAAGCACGTATGGCAGCCTGTGCGCTCGGTCCCGGGCTTCGCTGTTTGTTGCCGCCCGGGGCTCTGATCTTGATATGAACGCCTGTAAACCCGCGGTTCCTCAACTGCTCCGCCACCTGGGCAACGATCTTCATCGAGATGTAGGGGGAGCCCTCGTCTCGCGCCACCTTGGTGACCATGCCGCCAGACGATTTTGCAATGGTCTCAGCCCCGGTCAGATCGGTGACCGTGATGATCGTGTTGTTGAAAGACGAATGGATGTGCGCAACTGCCCATTTCTGTTCTGCCATAATCTCTAAGCCTCCTCGCTTACTCTGTCCAGTATACTCTCTCCGGTAGCAACCTGCGTCGGATGCTCCGGATGCAGTTCGTGTGCAAGCGGGGAACTTCCGTAATAATCGATCTGCATCGCCTCTTCCTTTGAGACGAGGTAACTTGGTATCGTAGTTTTGCGACCCGCGACAGCGATATGTCCGTGTGTGATGAACTGCCGCGCCTGCTGCAGGGTATGCGCAAGCCCCTGCCTGTACACCTGAGTCTGCAAACGACGTTCAAGAACATCCTTGACCTCGAATGTCAGAATATCGGTCAGACCCGTATCAGCCGGCATGATTTCAAAACGCTGCAACCGTGCAACGATCTGGTCTGCCTCAGTCTTTGTATGTCCTGTAAAGCTTCCTGCGGCGGATTCGGCAAGCAGCCTGCGTGCAGCACGCCGGTACTTCCGAAGAATGCTTTCTGCGGTCCAGACCTCGCGTTTATTCCGCAGTCCATAAGTCTTGATCAGTTCAACTTCTGTTGCGAGCCTTTCAGCCTGCCAAGGATGTTTTGGCGTGCTGTATTGTTTATGACGCTTACGTGGATGTCCCATTCACTCACCTATTCATTAATTACGCGCGTTTTCTGCTGACGCCGACCGTGGCACCCGATCTTCCGGTTGACCTGGTCCGCTGCCCGTGAACCCGAAGACCCCGCTCATGCCGGATGCCAGTGTAACTGCGGGTCTTCTTCATGATGTTTATATCATCAGTCACCGACAGAACCAGATCCACACCTATGAGATGTTTGTCTTTGCCGGTTGCAATGTCTTTTCTTCGATTTAACATCCATGTCGGCACCACAGCTCCAAAATCATCGATTGTTTTTTTGAGTTTTTCAACTTCAGAGTCATCCAATGATCCTATTATCTCTGTAGGCTCTATTCCGGCGTTGTTTGCGAGAATTCTCGCTGTCCGGATGCCAATACCTTTCAATCCGGTGAGCGCATACTGCACCGATTTGTGTCCGTCCAGATCGGTGTTTACGATGCGGACGAGATGCTTTATCTCTGGTGCGTCTTTGGTGGTTTCTTCAATGGTTTTTTCGGCGTCTTCCATATTGTTCCTCCGAGCAGGTAGCCACGGATATGTAATTCGTAATTCGATCTCGGTTTTGATGTAGATAAAGTATTCGTTTACCAGTGTTACACGTATATGTTGCACTTAACACATTTCCTGCGGCATCAACTATTATGGTTAGCAGGGGTTAATGATAAATATACGTAAACCCCATTTGGTTATATTATTGGAGGGAAAAGATTTGTTCAAAGCAGTTATAAGCGCAGAAATATTGCAGGATGCGATCAAAGCAATTTCAGCGATCATCGATGAGTCGCGTTTTGAGATATCATCGGATAAACTGGTAGCACGGGCTGTGGATCCTGCGAATGCTGCGATGGTCTCGCTCGAATTGGCAGGTGACGCATTCATATCTATGGAAGGAACAGAATGTGAAATCGGCGTCGATCTGGGTAGATTTAGCGAAGTTCTCGGTATGGCAGACAGAAGCGGTGAAATCGAGCTGGAACTGGACCCGAACACGCATAAGCTCGATATCATAATGGGCGGTTTTTCGTATAAGTTGTCACTGCTCGATCCATCAACACTGCGGAAAGCCCCGACCGTGCCTGTGCTCGATCTTCCTGCAGAGATTGTGCTTTCGGGTGCGGTATTCAGGCGCATGACCAAAGCGGCTGAGATGGTGAGCGACCACATGAGTATGGGCGTGCGTGACGGAGTATTCTTCATGGAGGCGACCGGTGATAGCGATCACGTCAGCATGGACCTCACAGGTTCTGATCTGGTCAGCATCGTCCCTGCTGAAGTCAGGTCGCTGTACTCGCTGGATTATCTGTCTGACATCAGTAAGGGGGTTGGTAATGCAGGCGAGGTTGTCATCAATCTGGGGCGCGATCTACCGGTGAGCATCCGGTTTGAGCTTGCCAACGGCGACTGCATGGTAAAGTATGTCCTTGCACCACGTATCGAATCGGACTGATCAGTGATGGCAAACAACTATACCACTACGGTAATCAGAGGAGATGACCAGCCACTGACGTTCACGAGCGATATCACGATTCACGAGTTGCAGGATATCGAACTGAACGCGCCGGTCCTGATCGAGGGGTTGCCCGGCTTCGGACACGTTGGCAAACTGGTTGCCGAGCACCTGATCGACGAGTTACATGCGACACGAATCATCGATATCTACTCAACCCATTTTCCACCGCAGGCAATCGTGCTCGATGACTGTGCAGTCAGACTCGCCAGAAACGAGATCTATGCATGTCGGTCAGAGGATGGAAAGAACGATCTGTTGATTCTGGTCGGGGACAACCAGAGCGCAACAAACGAGGGGCATTACTTCCTCTGCAACGTTTTTCTTGATATTGCAGAGCGGTTTAAGGTCTCCAGAATCTACACACTCGGCGGATATGCAACCGGTCAGCTGGAGGATACGGGCACCGTGATCGGTGCTGTCAACAATCCTGACATGGTCGAGGAATTGACCGGATATGGTGTCGATTTTCAGGAGAGCGAACCCTGGGGCGGCATCATCGGCGTTTCAGGGCTATTGCTTGCCATGAGCATAGAGCGGAACATCGATGCAGCCTGCCTGATGGGGATCACATCAGGATACATCGTCGATCCGATGAGCGCGCAGGCAGTGCTTCGCGTACTCAGTCAGGCACTTGGTATCGAGGTGGACATGCGGGCGCTCGAAGAACATGCCGCTGAGATGGAGAAGGTCGTCGCAAAACTGGAGGAAATGCAACAGATGCAGATGGGCATGACCAAGAGTGATGAGGATCTGCGTTATATCGGATAATGCTTGAAAAATTTGTAATGGTCAATCTGACCATGAACACACAGCGACCGATGCTCATACAACATGATCACCAACAGGAGGATTTTTGTTCTTTGCGACTTTGCGCCCTCGCGTCTTTGCGTTCTCGATTTAACGCGAAGGCGCAAAGACGCGAAGAGTGTTGTTAATCTCGGTCTTCACGTCTTTCGCGTTGTTGTACATCCAACTGACCATTACAATGCTTGAAAAATTCTTCAGACCGGACTGTGTAGCCATCGTTGGCGCGTCCCGCGAAGAGGGGAAAGTCGGGAGGATCGTGCTCGAAAACATCAGAGAGGGGTTTACGGGGGCAATCTATCCGATAAATCCGAAGTCTGACGAGATCGATGGATTGAAGTGCTACCCTGATATCACCAGCGCGCCGCATGTCGATCTTGTGGTCATAGTCGTGCCTGCAAAGGTCGTACCCGGAGTGCTCCGGGAATGCGGGGAGAAAGGAATTAAGAACACGGTAGTCATATCAGCCGGTTTCAAGGAAGCAGGAGCCGCAGAACTGGAGATGGAATGTGTTGATATCATCAAAGAATACAGCATGAGGATGCTTGGACCAAATAGCCTCGGCTTCATTGATACGCATTCATGCCTCAATGCATCCTTTGCTGCGGGCATGGCGATTCCAGGGGATATCGGTCTCGCATCGCAGAGCGGGGCGCTCTGTACCGCAATTCTTGACTGGGCAGAGATCAAGCGGTTCGGATTCTCGATCTTTGTCAGTCTTGGCAACAAGGCTGACATCACCGAGAACGATATCATCCAGGCGATGGCAGAGGACGACGAAACAAGCGTGATACTGCTGTATCTGGAAGGAATAAAGAACGGAAGAGAATTTATGGATATCACCGGCAGCGTCACGGCAGATAAGAAGCCGATCATCGTGATAAAGGCGGGTAGTACAGGTTCAGGTGCAAGAGCGGTGTCATCGCACACAGGAACTCTTGCAGGATCTGATGTCGCGTATAACGCTGCATTCCGCCAGAGCGGTGTGATCAGAGCCTCATCGATCGAAGCGATGTTTGATTACGGGCTTGCTTTTGCATATCAGCAGCTACCAGTCGGCGACAGGATCGCGATCATCACCAATGCAGGCGGACCCGGCGTGCTCGCCACGGATGCATGCGAAACGCTCGGCATGAGGATTGCCTCATTTAAGCCTGAGACGATCGAGACGCTCAGATCATGCCTTCCTGCGGCTGCAAACATCTACAACCCGGTGGACGTGCTCGGGGATGCCGTGCCCGAACTGTACAGCGATGCAATCGAAGCGGTCATTCGTGACGACAATGTCAGCGGCGTCATCGTTCTTGCATCGCCACAGGCTATGACTGACATGGAGCGGATCGCAGAGATCCTCATTGATGCAAACCAAAAATCATCAAAGCCGATTCTTGTATCGCTGATGGGTGGGGCGCAGGCACTCAAAGGCGAGAAAATCCTTTCTGCGGGCAGGGTCCCGAACTATCCGTTCCCTGAGCGGGCTGCACGGGCGATGCGTGCAATGATCGATTATGCAGAGATCACTGCACGAACGCGCACATATCCACCGGACTGTGGTGTTGACAGAAGGTCCGTGCAGGAGATTCTTGATAACGAGAAAAAGCGGGGGAATAAAAGACCGGGGATCGAATGTCTGCCCATGCTAAAACGATACGGGATACCTGTGGCAGAATCGATCGTGGCGTCCACCAGAAAGCAGGCGATTGAGGCTGCAAGCCGCATCGGATACCCGGTGGTCATGAAGGTGGTGTCAGCAGACATATCGCACAAGACCGATGTCGGCGGGGTGCGAACAGACATCAGGGATGCAAAAGAGGCTGGCATCGTTTATGACGGCATGATGCACCGGATCCACCGCTATATGCCCGGAGCCCGGGTCGATGGCGTGCTGGTCCAGAAGATGCTTGAAGGCGGCAGGGAAATTATCATCGGCATGAACCGGGACCCCCAGTTCGGACCGATGATCATGTTCGGACTCGGCGGGATATCGGTGGAGGTGTTAAAGGACGTGGCATTCAGGATCGCGCCCCTCACCGAAAAGGATGCCGATGAGATGATAAAGGAGATCAGGGCATATCCGATGCTTCTTGGTATCCGGGGGGAGAAACCGTCGGATATCGCTGCGATAAAGGAAAGTTTGCTCCGGTTTTCAAAATTATGCACCGATTTCCCGGAAATCATGGAGATGGACATCAATCCCCTGCTCGTTTTTGAAGATGGGTGCGTTGCAGTTGACATAAGGCTTACACTGGAGGAATGAATATGAAATCCATATTAATCGGGTCATGCGAGGGATATTCAGGAAAGAGTGCCGTTTGCATGGGTATCAGCCTCATACTCAGAAAAAAAGGGCTGAAGGTCGGATATATGAAGCCGTTTGGGAACCAGTTCCGCGAGATCGATGGCGTGCTGGTGGACGAGGATGCAAGGAACATCAGGGCGGCTATCGGGCTTAGCGACCCTCCTGAGACTATGACTCCTGTGATGCTCACGCATGATTTTTATCACCGTGCGCTTACAAAAGGCGTGGATATCGGCAGCGAGATCAAGGAAGCTTATGAGAAGTTGTCAGAGGGCAAGGACGCGATGATCATCGAGGGCAACGAGGATCTTGCCGGCGGAATCATGTACGATATGTCTGATATCGACATGGCAAAGCTTCTGGACACAAGGATTCTTCTCATAAGTAGGTACCATGACATGCAGGAGGTCGATAACATCTTAAACGACCTCAGGATGATCGGGGATCCTGACCTGCTCATCGGAGTCGTGCTGAATGATGTGCTCGACCCGGACGAAGCAGCCGATCTTGCGGTCCCGTTCCTTGAAAGACATGGAATAAAGGTATTCGGGATAATACCGAGAGATCCGATGTTAAAATCCGTCTCTGTCGGAGAGATCGCAGATTCCCTTGGAAGCGAGATCCTGATCAGGGATGACAAGCGCGATATCCTTGTTGAGCACTTCTTTGTCGGCGCAATGGAGGCAAACACGGCTCTTCGGTATTTCAGGCGTGTGAAGAACTTTGCACTGATCACGGGCGGTGATCGTTCCGATATTCAACTGGCTGCGCTTGAGGCGGGCACAAAGTGCATCATACTGACAGGCAGCCTGTATCCGAGCTCCACGATCCTTGGGACGGCAAAAGAACGGGGCGTGCCTGTGATGGTCGTCTCTGGGGATACCATGAGCACGGTGGAAGAGATGGAGATCATCATGGGAAAAGCCCGGATTCTTGGCGAGGAGAAGCTGCGCCGGATCGAGGAACTGCTGGATGAGCACGTGGATATGAGTGCGCTTTGTAGCGAGATCGGGGTGACGGTGTGACGATGAGGGACCAGGATGCTTGCGTAATTGGGAATCTGTGATCCGGTACGCTTAAATCGCGGAATCTATGGTAGCCAGATTCTGTAATCCGAAAACATACGAGTCAGAACCAGAGCATCAACGCTCATGTTGACAGCTCCCTTTGTCCGATGGTTATTTATGCCGCGGAGTTTTGATGAAAGTGAACAAATCCCTTTTCGAGTTCGCACCAACCATGAATCCACATCACGCCAGGGACACAATCACCGCATTCATCCGCGCCCGGGTAAGCGAATCGGGTGCATCCGGCGCGGTCATCGGGCTTAGCGGCGGCATCGATTCGACGGTTGCGGCATACCTCACGGTTGAGGCGGTCGGGAACGAAAACGTGCTCGGCATCATGCTGCCGGTGCAGAATCTCACGCCGGGATATGATACGGGCGATGCTGCTGATATCGCGAACCGGCTCGGAATTGAGTATCGAGTAATCGAGATCGGCGGCGCGCTGCACACGCTTTCGAACCTGATTCCTGACTATGATGCAGACGTGGCGGTTGCAAGCGGGAATCTGATCGCACGAATCCGGATGTGCGTGCTCTATTATTACGCAAATCTCATGAACCGGCTTGTGGTTGGCACCGGGAATCGGACAGAGCTTCTTCTCGGATATGCCACGAAATACGGCGATGCTGGCGTGGATATCGAGCCGCTCGGCGATCTGTACAAGACCGAGGTCTTTGAACTCGCCAGATTCCTCGGGGTCCCGGAGCGTATCATCAAAAAGGCGCCGTCTGCAAGGCTCTGGGCGGGGCAGACCGATGAAGGGGAGCTTGGTATGCGATATCCGGACATCGACCGGATATTGAGGATGGTGGTCGATGAAAAACTGAGTATGGACGAAATCGAGGTGCTGGGAGTATCGGTGGACGCCTCACGCCGCCTGATCAACCTGATCCGCATAAGCGAGCACAAACGACACGCACCGCCAAAAGCGATCGTGCGGGATGACATGTAACAGTAACAGCAACCGTAGCAGCAACAGTAACAGTAACACTTAACCGCAACACTAACAGCAACCAGTGAATAGGTGATCATGATGCCAATCATAGAATTGAGTGATGCAACCCTGCGCCAGCTCGACCAGATACGTGTCCGGATGCATGACGCCGGCGCCAGTTACGATGATGTGATCAGGTTTCTGCTCGGAACAGAGCATATCAGACCGGTATACATCAAAAGTCCGGAGCCGGAAGGTCTCGATGACGGGATAGGGATATACAGGATCGATTGAACCGCCCCTGCCCTCTGCAAGAGTTGGTGCGGTTGCTATTGAGAAGTCCCCTCGTCCGAAGAGTTATAATATCACCGGACATAAGTTAGCTCTGGTGAACCCAGATGACGGTTGGAATCGTAAGTTATGGGGTGTATATACCGCGTTACCGAATCAAAGTGCCAGAAATAGCAAAAGTCTGGAACGCTGATGCAGAGGGCATTGCAGGCGGGCTTATGGTGCAGGAGAAGTCGGTGCCGGACCTTGATGAGGATACCGTGACCATCGCGGTGGAAGCGGCGCGAAATGCGAGACGCAGGTCCGGGATCGATCCATCCCGCATCGGCGCCATATATGTGGGGTCGGAGAGCCATCCTTATGCCGTGAAACCGACAGGCACCATCGTTGCTGACGCCATCGGCGCAGCGCCCGATCTCACGGTCGCGGACTTCGAGTTTGCATGTAAGGCTGGCACTGCCGCGATTCAGGCGTGCATGGGTCTGGTCGAATCCGGCAGGATCGAACTCGGGCTTGCGATAGGCGCAGATGTCGCGCAGGGAGCGCCAGGGGACGCACTCGAGTACACCGCGGCAGCAGGAGGCGCCGCGTATGTGATCGGCAGGAAGGGGGATCCGTTGATCGCTGAGATCGAGGATACGTACTCATTTACCACTGACACGCCTGATTTCTGGCGCAGGGAAGGAATGCCGTACCCTGAACACGGAGGCAGATTCACAGGCGAGCCTGCATACTTCAAACACATCACATCGGCTGCGCGGGGACTGCTACAAAAACTCGGCACCGTACCGGAAGACTACGATTATGCCGTATTCCACCAGCCAAACGGCAAATTTCCGAGACGTGTCGCAGCAAGCCTCGGCTTTACCAAAGAGCAGATTGCGCCCGGAATCGTGGTGACTACGCTCGGGAACACGTATTCGGCGTCGTGCATGATCGGGCTTGCCGCAATCCTTGACATCGCATCAGCCGGCGATCGGATATTCATGACATCGTTTGGGTCGGGCGCAGGAAGCGATGCATTCAGTCTCATGGTCACTGACCGGCTGGCTGAGATCAGGAATGGCGCGCCGAGCGTCTCTGATCTGCTTGCTGATAAGAAATATATCGATTATGCGACCTATGCGAAGCACAAGGGGAAGATACGGCTGTAGAGTGGGGGGTTATGGACTGGTTAGGTCAGAATACTGGAAATCCTTAACCGCCCGGTTTCATAACTCATAATCGCGCAATCCTGCGCAAAAACTCCTCCTGCGTAACCCCGCCCCGGCGCGCCATCCTGCGCAGCACGTTCTGGATGCCTGTGCCGTACTGTGCTGCTTTCTTTGGCGCCTGTGCAAGCTCTGCAGGGAGATACTCTTCAGACGCCCTCCTCAAAATGTATTTTCTTGTATAACCGTCTTCCCTGCGGATCTTGAGCCTGACATCGATCTTGCGGGCGAGATCTGTCACACCGGAATGGAGCATTGGCATGCGCAGTTCTATGCCGTTTAATCGTGCAACCGCAGCATCCCGCTCAACCTGATCAGGTAGTGCGAGCAGATCCTTCTCCAGCTCACGGTCAAGCCTCCCGTCG
>DAOVGO010000026.1 GCA_030672345.1 Methanosarcinales archaeon
GCGTCGAGTGGAACGGATGGACTTGGCAATCCCGAGAAGACCTGGGACGTCGATAATGGCACATTTACCGGGGTTGTGCTGCGTCCAACAGCGAACGACATCACGGTAAGCACAGGGCGGATAACCGACACCGACAAGAAGCTCCTCGCCCCGGTATCGGCGAGCATCACGACAGGTGACAGACTTGAGATCGACAGTGTGACGTATGACCTACTCGGTGTTCTCGCTGACTGGCAGATGAAATTATCTGGAACCGTGCAGTATTTGCGATTGTTTCTACGGAGGGTGCTATGATACGCGGAGAACGAGAGGTCATCGCGAACATTGGGAAAGCAGCCGCAGCAATCGAGAAGGCGACAGGCGCCGCGGTCCGGGAGGCTGCCATGATGGTTGAGCGGGAGGCTAAGACCAACACTCCCGTGGATACTGGACGGCTCCGGGGAAGCATTGCATCCGAAGAAAAGACTCCTTTGCTATTCGAAGTCGGCACAAACGTTGAATACGCAGCATTCATAGAGTTCGGTACAAGCAAGATGGCGGCGCAGCCATATCTTGAACCCGCGGTTGAATCTGCGAGATCGAAATATCCAGATTTGATCAAAGAAGGCATCCGAACGGAGATCTCATGAAAGCAATCCTCAAAGCATTTCGGGACGCACTGGTGGCAGACGGCACACTCACAGGACTCGTGGCAGCCACGAGCATCTATGCGGGGCTCCGGGATGAAAAGACTTCGATTCCAGCGATAGATATTTTTCAGGTCTCGGAAGTCACTGAAAAACTCGCGGGTGCCGCAGTAGGTGGGGAGACGATCGCAAGCGTGGTGATGCAAGTCTCGATCTTCCAGAGAACGGAGGACGATGCGCAGACAATCGCGGACCAAGTGATGAATGTTCTACTCGGCGACAATTCGACTTTGAATACTGCAAAAATTAAGAATGTGACATTGACTGGAAAGACTGCTATGCTCGAAAACAACGTAAATCATATATCATTGCGGTTCAGATGTAATTACATGTTTACGACATAATAGAGAGGCGATAGAAAGATGGTAACAATAGTAGGGACAAATATCCCATCTGGGGATGAAGTCAAATGGTATATGGGTGGTGTTGAGGCGACTCTGATCAAAGAAGATCTGGTCGAAGTCTCTGGCAAGATCACTCTCAGTAAGGCTGCGGAGTTCGGCAGTGTGGTTACTGTGACTGCAGCGGGCGTTATGACTGACGACATGCTCGAACTCAATGCGGCAGGTGATGCGGCAGGTGATGAAACGCTCGGCACGAAAAAGGTGCAGACATCGGCTGCGGGCACGGACACGATGACCGCGTACTATCTGGACAAAGAGACGACTGCTCTGGTGCAGGTCATGGCATGCAAGGATGTAAGCACGAATCTGGCAATCGACACAAAAGAGACGGAGGTCCATGGGCAGACGCAGAAGCTCCAGAAAACCGGAGCAGCAACCCGGACGGCATCACTGGAAGAGGTTGATTATAACGATGTTCTGATCGGCGCGCTCTTCGGAGATTACATTTCAGACTCCCCGGTGGCGGCTGATAAGAAATGGACGGACAACTTCAATGGCAGCAAGAAGATATCCGGACTGATCGGAAAGCAATATCAATCCGGTGTTCTGATCAAGAAATGGTTCCTGATGGGCTGCCAGGTCTCGAAGATCGATCATTCGTTCCCAACTGCGGACTATTACGCGAAGAGCATGGATTTCCTCGTTGACTACATGGTAAGCACGACTCTGGTGCCGAACTGATGACACAAGACGATCCCGGAATAGCGAAACGTAAACATGATCGACAGGTGAAGACTGCCGCAGAAACGGCGGCAGGACTCACCATCGCGGACCGGTTGACACGCAGGGCGAAGGCGCGGACCGTAGAACTCCCGATGCAGGATGAAGATGGCGACTTCACCATCACGATGCGGCAGCCGACCCGAGCAGAGATGGATGAACTCCAACGGATGCAGATCGCAATCCAGAAAGAAGATGCTCAAGATGAGGCGAACGATCGACTCTGCGTGATGCTTGATCATCTCTGCATCAATGGCAGTCTCGATTACCAGTTCTGGATGGATGGAAACTATAGCATGGAAGATCTGATAGCGATCATTCAGAAACTCTTCGAGTCGCTCGTTGCGCAGGTGAAGGCAGCGCAATCCTTTCGCTGAAACGGATATGGGACAGGGACTTTTCCAGCTCTGCGCAGAGATGGGAAAGCTCCCATACGAGTTTCGAGATTGTACAGATGAAGAGTTCGAGTATCTCAAGGCTGCATGGAATGAAAAGACAAGACGCGAGAACGAAGCGATGAAAAAAGCAGGTAGATAATCATGGCGCTTGGCTCACTCGGAAAGTTATTTGTGGAGATTGGTGCGGATACGTCAGATCTTGATAAGGGACTCGACGGTGCAGAGAAACGAATAACAGGACTCGGTAAAAATGTCAAGACGACCGGAGCTGCAATTGGTGCTGGGATGTCAAAAGCCGGTAAAGGGATGACTGCGGGAGTAACTCTGCCTCTTGCGGCGGTAGGTGCTGGTTTCATGGCACTGTCCGGCAAGGCTGCGAACTTCGAGCGGCAGATGGACGAAGTCTTCACTTTGCTTCCGGGAATCTCGGATGAAGCGATGGATGCCATGACAGATGACGTTCTCAAGTTCTCGAAAGAAATGGGCGTGCTGCCAACCCAAACTGTGCCCGCGCTGTATCAGGCGATATCTGCTGGTGTACCGAGAGAGAACGTCTTCGATTTCATGACAATCGCCAGCAAGGCATCCATAGCGGGCGTGACCGAACTCGAGACGGCTGTCGATGGCATCACATCCGTTGTAAATGCTTACGGCTCTGATGTGATCGATGCGAGAAAGGCAAGCGATCTCATGTTCACTGCTGTGAGGCTCGGAAAGACCAATTTCGATGAACTATCCCAATCGCTCTATAATGTTATTCCAACTGCGGCAGCCATCGGAGTTGGATTCGGAGACGTTACCGCGGCGCTGGCGACAATGACCGCGCAGGGCACACCCACCCGTGTGGCGACAACCCAATTGCGGGGGATGATGGTCGAACTGTCGAAGGATGGTACAAAGGCATCAGACGCATTTAAGGAGATAGCGGAAGTCGGATTCCAAGAATTCATAGCACAGGGGGGTAATGTCCAAGGCGCACTGGCGATCATGGAGCAGGCGGCGGCTGATAACGATGTCGCACTTTCTGACATGTTTGGATCGGTTGAGGCGGGACAGGCAGCCCTCGCACTCACGGGCAAGGGCGCAGAAACCTTCGCAGATAATATCGAAGCGATGGATGAATCGGTCGGAGCAACTGACAAAGCATTCGAGACAATGGACAAGGGTGCTTCTCGCTCGATGGATAAACTCAGAGCGGAATTCAGTGCGACCATGATCGAAATTGGGAACGAGTTCATCCCGATCCTGAAGGACGATCTGCTCCCGATCTTTAAGAACGACATCGCACCGCTACTGACAGATGTTGTGGTGCCGGCGATCAAGGCGATGGCGAACGCATTCAGTGCGATGTCCCCGGGAATGAAGAAGGCATCGATCGTTGTGTTGGCTCTCGCGGCTGCGCTCGGTCCGGTTCTTATGGTGCTCGGTCCGATCATAACGGCGGTGACGGCACTTGCACCAGTGTTCGCAAGCGTTGGTGCGGTAATTGGTGGCGTGGCACTCGGTCCGTTTGTTCTGATTGTCGCTGCAATTGCAGCAGTGCTGTACGCATTCACACACTGGGATGAAATTGTCGAGATAGTTTCGAATATATTAACCACGGTATGGAATATTATCACTGATTTATATAGTAAGTTTAGAGAGGCGGGCGGCGCACTCATGACCGCGCTCGCGGACGGCATCATATCCGGCGTATCAGGAGCCATCGATGCCGTGAAAGGCGCGCTTGGAACGGTTCGATCTTATCTCCCTTTCTCAGATGCGAAAGTTGGACCGCTTTCTGATATCACAGCATCTGGACAGGCACTCATGGCGACATTCGAGAAAGGCATAGCATCGTCGAGAGCGGATCCTGCAGCAACATTTGCAGCCCGGGCACCACAAGTACCGGGGGCGGGTGGTAATATCTCGAATAGCAGCAGCGTT
>DAOVGO010000200.1 GCA_030672345.1 Methanosarcinales archaeon
AGGTATCGCACCGGTCCGGCGCAGGCGCCGTTTCCATCACTGCCCACATCACCATCGCCGAGCCAGTCGATGAATTCGCAGAACGCATCCTCAAGAAACGTGTTGCTTCCGATATGAACGTCCGAGATCAGGACTGCATGACCATGACCATGACCATGACCATGACCAGTACCAGGACCTTGCCGGTCTCCTGCACCGGGGTGCGGACTTGACCCATTCCCATTCCCATTCCTACCCGCATTTCCATTTCCACTGCCTGATAGTCGCTGGTTGTGCTGGCTCGGGATATCGGGCATCACGATGTTACTTACGATCATCAGCCTGCCGTCTCTGGTGAGTGAGCCTGTCGCCCCGATCACCTCGTCGTGGACGATGCCGCTTGCGACCTCCCACAGATCGCGGTCGGACGGGCGGACCAGCACAGAGAACATACCTGTCGGATCCTCAAGCTCGATTAACTTGTTGCCGTTTGACGTGGTCCTGATCTCGGAAACCATGCCGATGATCGAGACGCTGCCATAATCCCTGAGTCTTTCCGCTCGCAGCGATTCGATCGGGCGCGCAGTGACCCTGGTACGGATGATGCCGCTTAACCGCGCGTACCGATCCCGGAAGTACCGCACAAACTCGCTGTATTCACCAACGCAGGTTGACTCGTTGCTGATATCGCATAATATGTTCACTCCGGGAAGTTCGGGTGCAACGGGTGGCTGGACCAGGTGTTTTTTCTCAGGTGGTTTCATAGACGGCTTCACAGGTAGCTTATCAGGCTGCTCCTTTCCAGAGATTGCTTGAGCGTCGGCGTCATCGAACCGGATGTGGTGCTTGTCCACCACAAGCACCGAGTCGTCCAGTGATCGCAGCACCTGTTCCACAACGTTATCCGGCGACGGGCATGAATCGATCAGCGCGACCGCATCCGGACTGATCTGATATCCTGCATTCGCAAACTCCTCCACAATCAGTGATTCATGCATTGATCTGTACTTGGGATGGCGAGAGATAAACCTTTACGTTGCAGATCATCGCAAACGCCGGCTTGCCGCCGCTGCATACCGATTAGCCAAGCCGTGGTCTGACATCGCTCCGGTAGTACTCGTTCCACTCATCATAACGCATACCCGAGTTGCATGGCAGCTTCTCCCGAAACTCCTTTGTGAGTTCGTAACAGCCGTCACTGACCCACGGGGTGTGGAAATCGAACTGGTCAAAGTCACCCCACTCCTCAAGCAAGGAAAGCGGCGGAAAGCCCACCTCGATGCATTTCCGGTAGAGCGGGGTGCCGGGATACGGGACAAAAAACGAGAGGAGAAAGTCCAGTTTCGCAAGATCGCTCTCTTTATGGAAGATTTCAATCATCCGGTTCATCATCTCAAACGTGTGCGCAATCTCGGTCTTTGTATCAATGCCGGGAATCCCGACCATGAACGAACCCCGCAGATCGACATCATGTTTCGCACAACTGCGGGTGCATTTGAGGATATGGTCAACCGATGCGCCTTTTCCCATGGCGTCGAGCGATGGTTGGTACCCGCTCTCAAACCCAATGAACACCTCCCGAAGCCCGGCTCTCCGCAGAAGTTCCCACACACCGTCATCGAGGCGGTGCAGATGCTCCATCCTTCCGTTTACACTGACCAGATTCAGTTCAAGCCCAAGCTCGATCAAGAGTTCTGCAATCGCGCTGACACGCCTTGTGCTGACGAAAAAGTCACTATCCCTGATCATGAATGTGTTGATCCCGTATTCTGTGTGCAGTTTCTCGATCTCTGAGACGGTTCTCTCAGGGGTCAGCGCGGTCCACTTATGCTTGCAGAATAAGGGCTCTGAGCAGAAGAAACAACTTGCAAGGCATCCCCTGCTCGTTTCGTAATCTATGCAGCGATCTCCGAACCGGTATGACTTGATGTAGCGTTCCATCTCGATTAGATGGTATGGCATATCGCAAAACTCGCCCATATCCGAAAATTCGCGGTCAGGGTTGGTTATGATCTTCACGCGTCCCTGCTCCTGCCCCTGCTCTTTGTATGTGATCCCAGAGAGCCCTTCGAGGCTGTGCCCACCACCGAGCCGGTGCACAAGTTCACGGAACGTGTATTCGCCCTGCCCCCGCACCACGATGTCTATATATGGATTCAGAATGGTTTGCTCTGGCATGGTGGTGGGGTGGTAGCCGCCCCAGACGATCGGGAGTCCCGGGTACTGCTCTTTCACGGCAGCCGATACATCGAGTCCGTCCCTGATCTGGTAGCAGGTCATGCTGCTCACCGCAAAGAGCAGGGCATCGCTGCACGCAACAAGGATCTTTTCGGTATAATTCTCATCCACGACCGCATTGAATATTCTCACATCGTAGTCATTCATCACCATCCGTGCAATCGCAAGAAGGGAGAGTGGCGCATTGACAAGCGGGACTTTTGCGGATGTTGTGGCGTGTTCTTCGATGCTTCGCACGGGCAACGGGTTGAATAGCACGACAGACTGCTTATCCGGGTGTTTTCGGGATTGAGACATGGGGGCTTGATTTGCGATATGACCTGTGTTCACTGCGGTAATCCACGTTCTTTTCGTATAAAAGTTGATCGAGCGTAAAGA
>DAOVGO010000049.1 GCA_030672345.1 Methanosarcinales archaeon
GTGAATACAGCGAGTTTGTGCGGTACTTCCGGGATCGGTACGCACGGTTAAGCGGCATCATCCGTACCAGGGTCACTGCGCGCCCGATCGAATCGTTGCGATCGGAAAGACTCAGGGATTATGGCAACGTCTCGATCATCGGCATGGTTCACGATATCCGGACCACGTCAAACGGCAACAAGTTGATCGAGCTTGAGGATCCGACAGGCATGTTCTCTGTGCTGGTCCGCCCGGCTGACCGCGATCTGTGGGAGATTGCAAGCGGCATCATCCGAGACGAGGTGATCGGGGCGACAGGCTCGCTCACCCGGGACGGCAGGCTGATGATCGTAAGTAACATCGTGATGCCCGAGATCCCGAGTCAGCACAACCAGCGACTACCGGGCAATGGGAATGGAAATACGGGGTGGAATGGGACTGGCTCAAGTCCGCGCCCCGGTGCAGGTGACGGTCATGGTCACGCGGTCTTGATCTCGGACGTTCATATCGGAAGCAACACGTTTCTTGAGGATGCGTTCTGCGAATTCATCGACTGGCTCGGCGATGGTGATGTGGGCAGTGATGGAAACGGCGCCTGCGCCGGACCGGTGCGATACCTAATCATCGCAGGCGACCTCGTGGATGGTGTTGGCGTGTATCCGGGTCAGGAGCAGGAGCTGGAGATCACCGATGTATACGATCAATACAGATCTGCGGCAAAGTATCTCAGGGCTGTTCCAAGGAATGTGCGGATCATCATCGCACCCGGCAACCATGACGCGGTACGGCTGGCAGAACCGCAGCCAGCGCTTCCTGAGAAGATCAGATCGATGTTTCGGAAAGATACGGTCTTCACAGGCAATCCCGCACTCATCGAGATCGATGGCGTCCGCATACTGATATATCACGGGCGATCGATGGATGACCTGATCGCAACCATACCGAACATGAGTTACCAGCGCCCTGCAGAGGTCATGATCGAGATGCTGCGACGCAGGCATATCGCGCCCGCGTACGGTGGCAGAGTGTCCATCGCGCCTGAGGCAACGGATCATTTCGTGATCGACAAGATACCGCACATCCTGCACTGCGGACATGTGCATACCATCGGAGTTGACCGGTACAAAGGCGTCACCGTGGTCAATGCCGGGACATGGCAGTCCCAGACCGAGTTTCAGAAGCGGGTGAACCTTGAGCCTGTGCCGGCACATGCCGCGATAGTCGATCTTGTGACGCTTGGCACGCGGATGGTTCGTTTTGCGTGAAGGCGTTTTATGACCCCTCTTCTTTTCTTCTCTGCGCCGAAGGCTAAAGATCATCCAGATCAAAGGCATAATACCCACCTTTTCTGAGTTTTTCCTTATCCTCGATCTTCTTTGCGATGATGCCAAAATATTCCTTCCTTCTGCCGTTGTTCCACTCAACATATTTTGATTTTTCTTTGAGTTTTTCAAGGATTTCGGATGCATTATTGCTGCTAAGGATGCTCCATTTGCATTCGACAAACAGGATCTCTTTTGTATCATCATTCAAGGCAACGACGTCGATCTCCTTGTCCTTGTGCCACCATCGCCCTATTTTTGTAAACAGGTGATCGCAAAGAATCTGTTTCCTCATAATCAATTCCATAACAAGAACTTCGAACATGAGTCCGCAATACGCGGGAAAATCTTTTTTGATCACAGCTAAAACTTCATTTTGTCGGTTAGCTTCCAGATCGATTCTGTTCGAATAAATAAATCTGAACCAGAAGTTAAAAAACGGTTCATGGATAAAATACAGCCGTCTTTTGAATTTTGGAGAGGCGGTAACCGGAATTTCTTCTCTTAATATGTGAAGTTTGTTCAGTACGTCAAGATATTTGGACACCATGCTTTTGTTAAGCCCCGTGTAATTGCATATCTCTCCGAGCCTGTTATATCCCAGTGCAATAGCTTTGAAAATGAGTTTGTAGTTCTTAGGTTCCCTGAACTCTTCATTTAATAGATATTCAACCTCTTCATACAGATACGTGCCTTTTTGTATCACGTTGTTACGTACATTATCCCACAACGAGAGATTCGTATCGAATTTTAAGAGATATTCCGGGATTCCTCCAACAATCGACCACAGCATCACCAGGTCTTCTTTTGAATATGGTAAAAACTCGTTGAGGTGCTTAAAGTCCAGTGGATCCAGCTGCCACTGCCCGGTTTTTCTTCCGTAGAGCGGGCTTTTGTAGCCCAGGACCTCAGATTCCATAACGCTTACGGACGAGCCTGATAATACCAGCATTATATTTTCTTTTTTCATGCATAGTTCCCATATCTTCTGGAAAACGGACGGTATGGCTCGGTTGCTATGTATCAGGTATGGGAACTCATCAATGATCAGGACAAATTTGTCATGTTCTGCCAGATCGCAGAATTTCCTGTGTTTGAATAAGCTTTCAAAGAGAGTGAACCAGTCCGGGAACTCGATTTGTCCAAAATATTCATCAGTGAGCACTCTGCCTGCCGTGTGTGAGAAATCCTTGATGTTCTGCCGGTCTCCTTCTTTTGATGCGAGGAAATAGACGCCATTCTTATTCTCTAAGAATTTCAACATGAGTTCGGTTTTCCCAACTCTTCTTCTGCCGTAGATCACAATGAATTCCGGTGAACTGCTCTGGTATCTGGATTCGAGGAATTTTAATTCATCTTCCCGGTTCACAAACTTTTGTTGATACATAAGTAGTATACTTGACTCTCAACTACATAAGACCTTTTAACTGTGGATCGCTGAAGTGGTCTTCCATACCTCGTGGCGACGCGTCCACAACCTCCGCCACGGGCTGCCGTTGCCCCCCCGCCACCGCACGCTGCCACCGGAACACGCAACAGAAGCACGATAGCGGGGTGACACGCGATACAACTACTGACAGGCTACGGTTCTGTCTGTGCGGTGCTTGCTGTTCTGGCTTATTTCGTTGCAACCGGCGATGCTGAACAGATAATGGATTGGCAACCAGAGAGAGGGAGAGTGAACACGCGTCCTGCCAGACACAAAAGGTTATCTTTAGCGACCCGCGAAATGATAGAAAGGAGCATCCATGAAGATTCTGATCATCGGCGGTACAGGCGAACTCGGGCAGTGGTTCACACGGTTCTTCAGTCGCCTCGGGCACGAAGTCGCAGTCAGGGGCAGA